>CAMLGP010000589.1 GCA_946479535.1 uncultured Bacteroidota bacterium | reverse complement strand
TTCTATTTCAGGAATTATAAATGGAGCACGCCAAATAGAATGTACCATTAATGGTCTTGGTGAAAGAGCGGGCAATACTTCACTGGAAGAAGTTGTGATGATCATTCGCCAGCACAAGCACCTCGGATTTTATACTGATGTGAAAGCAAAACAGCTCAATCCATTGAGCCGCCAGGTATCAGATACTATGCGTATGCCGGTACAGCCTAATAAGGCGATCGTTGGCAGCAATGCATTCTCTCACTCTTCTGGTATTCACCAGGATGGCTTCCTGAAAGATGCTCTCACTTATGAGATCATCAATCCGGACGAAGTAGGTGCTGATTCCTCCAAAATTGTTTTGACAGCAAGGAGTGGAAGAAGTGCTCTTGCCTATCGTTTTCAGAAACTGGGCTTCCAGTTCAATCGCAATGATGTAGATGTACTCTATAACGAATTTTTGGAAGTAGCAGACAGCAAGAAAGAGGTGGAAGATAAAGACCTCACCGTGATGGGAAAAAAATATCAGTCAAACATCGCATCCGTTAACTAATGGCAAAAACATTATTTGATAAGATATGGGACCGGCATGTTGTCAAACAGATTGACGGCGGGCCCTCCGTATTATACATCGACAGACATCTTATTCATGAAGTGACCAGTCCACAGGCTTTTACGGGGATTAAGAACAGAGGTGTATCCCTCTTCCGCCCCAAACAGATTGTTGCCACGGCTGATCATAATGTTCCAACTCTCAATCAGCATTTGCCTATCAAAGAAGAATTGAGCCGTGTTCAGGTTGAAACATTGCAAAAGAATTGTACCGATAACGGTATCGAATTATATGGCCTTGGACATCCGTACCAGGGCATTGTTCATGTTATAGGACCCGAGTTGGGCATTACTCAGCCAGGAATGACCATTGTTTGTGGCGATAGCCATACTTCTACACATGGCGCGTTTGGTTCCATTGCTTTTGGCATCGGTACCAGTGAGGTGGAAATGGTATTTGCATCACAATGCCTGATGCAAAGCAAACCAAAACTGATGCGCATCAATGTAGACGGCAAATTGAATAAGGGGGTGGTTAGCAAGGATATCATTCTTTATATCATTTCAAAAATATCTGCCAGCGGTGCTACAGGTTATGCCGTTGAATTTGCGGGTTCCGCCATTCGTGATCTATCCATGGAAGCCCGCATGACCATTTGCAATATGAGTATTGAGATGGGTGCACGGTGTGGGTTGATCGCTCCGGATGAAACCACTTTCAATTATATCAAAGGGAAAAAGTTTGCTCCACAGGGAAAAGAATGGGAAGCTAAAGTAGCCGACTGGAAAACACTTTTCACTGATTCGGATGCGAAATTTGAAAGGGAACTGAATATTAAAGCCTCAGCTATTGAGCCCATGATCACTTATGGCACCAACCCTGGTATGGGTGTTGGCATCACTGGTCATGTACCTGCCCTGGATGAAATAGATAAGAAGGAAAAACTTTCTTTCGAAAAATCACTCGACTACCTGGGCCTAAAACCCGGGATCGATATTAAGGGGAAGAAAGTGGATTACGTTTTCATCGGCAGTTGTACCAATTCAAGAATAGAAGATCTGCGCATGGTAGCGTCCTTTGTAAAAGGAAAGCATAAGGCAAAAGATGTGGAAGTTTGGGTAGTTCCCGGAAGTAAACAGGTAGAGCAGCAGGCTATCCAGGAAGGCATCAATAAAATATTTGAAGAAGCGGGTTTTATTCTTCGTCAGCCTGGCTGCAGTGCCTGCCTGGGTATGAATGAAGACAAGATACCTGCTGGTAAATATTGCATCAGCACCAGCAACAGGAATTTTGAGGGAAGACAGGGGCCGAAAGCCCGCACTTTCCTGGCAAGTCCATTAACGGCTGCAGCAGCTGCCATTACTGGCGTGGTAACGGATGTTAGAGATCTCTTGAACTAGAATCATTAAGAAGAAAAATAGAATATTCCAATGGAGAATGCTTTTAACCTGATTGAATTTTCCCAAAATAATATCCTCAAAATGCATGAGGGATTGACCATACAGCAACTGAACAAGATACCGGAAGGGTTTAGCAACAACCTGATTTGGCACTATGCACATTCCATTGCCACCGTTCAAATGCTCTGTTATTTCAGAGGTGGTCTGCCGGTAAGACTGAATGATGAGTTTGTACATAAATATAAAGCAGGTACCAGGCCTGAGTCATTTGTTACGGTTGAGGAATATAATAGTTTTAATGGCCTGGCCATTGAAGGTTTAGAAAAACTCAAAGAGGATTATAAGAATGATTTTTTCAAAGACTGGAAGCCGTTCATGACCATTGCCGGATTTCCTATTCCGAGTTTTGATTACGCCATTCGGTATGTAGGTCATCATTTTGGTGTTCATCAGGGATCGACTGTTATGATCAAGAAATTTATCTAAAAAAATTTATCCATCGTGAGCAAAGCAATCAAAATCATCACGTCAACAGCAGTTCCACTGAATATCGAAAATGTGGATACTGACCAGATCATTCCTGCACGGTTTCTGAAAGCAACCAGCAGAGAAGGATTTGGTAAAAACCTTTTCAGGGACTGGCGTTATGAAAATGATGATGAGAGTAAACCGCGGAAGGATTTTGTATTAAATAATCCTTTGTTCAAAGGGAGGATACTGGTTGCGGCCAAGAATTTCGGATGTGGCTCTTCACGTGAGCATGCAGCCTGGGCCATTAAGGATGCCGGGTTTGACGTGGTAGTGAGCAGCTTCTTTGCTGATATATTCAAGGGTAACTCTTTGAATAATTTTCTTTTGCCGGTTACAGTGAGCGAGGCTTTTTTACAAAAGCTATTTACTGCAATTGAAAAAGATCCTTCTGGCCGGATTGAAGTAAACCTGCCTGAACAAACGATTAAACTGGCTGGTACATCTGACCAGGAATCATTTGAGATCAATGCCTATAAAAAAACCTGCCTGCTCAATGGATACGATGATATCGATTATTTATTGAGTATCCGGAAGGATATTGAACAATTTGAACTGGAGAAG
>CAMLGP010000588.1 GCA_946479535.1 uncultured Bacteroidota bacterium | reverse complement strand
GCTTTGGCTCAAAGCCTGTTGCATCCAAACACCACCAGCATTGAAGAGAGACAAAAGGCCATTGCAGAGCTGAAAGACAAACTGGAATTCCGTCAGCATTTACAGGCACATGGCTCTTTACTGGATACGCGGGAAAAAGAAATGCAGCAACTGAAAGCCTGGCTGGAAACAGCTCCGGCTTTTAAAAATAAGACCCTCTATTATTTTTTAATGCTGTTGCCACTGGCTTCCACCAGTTGCCTGGTTTATTTTTTCATAACAGAACAGGAACAGGCCCTGAACATTTTTTATGACCTTTTTATCCTGAACCTGCTGGTAGCGGTTTCATTTGCAAGAAAGATCTCGGCACATTTATCAGTATCTACTTCAGTGACCAAGATATTGCAGCAGTTTGCCGGGCAATTGAAACAACTGGAAGGTCAGTCCTTCCAATCACCGTTATTGCAGCGGTTGCAGGAAGGGCTTAAAACAGGAAATGATACAGCTTCAGGATCTATCCGTAAACTGGCTTCTTTATTCAACTACCTTGAAACCATCGTGAACCTGCTGGTGAGTATGCTGCTGAATGGTTTATTCCTCTTTCACCTGCATGTTCTTTTCCGCCTGGAAAAATGGAAACAGCAAAACGGGCAAAAGATCCTGCCCTGGTTAAAGCTTTTGGGCGAAGCGGAAGCACTTAACAGTTTTGCAAATCTCGCTTATAATAATCCCGGTTTCTGCACGCCTGCTGTAAGCAGCAATGAAACACTGGAAGCTGAGAATATGGGGCACTTGCTTATCCGGGCCCATAAACGGATCAACAACAGCATTTCCTTTGCAGAGCAGCGGTTCGTGATCCTTACAGGTTCCAATATGTCGGGCAAAAGCACTTTTCTCCGCACATTGGGCATTAACCTTGTACTGGCAAGAAGCGGCAGTGTCGTGTGTGCAGACAGATTTGCTTTCTATCCCTACAGGGTGCATGTAAGCATGCGCATTACCGACTCCCTGCAGGATAGTGAGTCATTCTTTTATGCAGAATTAAAAAGACTGCAATCCATTATTCATGAACTGGAAGCAGGTGAAAAAACATTTATCATTCTCGATGAAATATTGCGGGGCACTAACAGCAACGACAAGCATAACGGAACTATCGGGCTGATCCGCAAACTGGTGGCTGCCAAAGCCTGTGGCATCATTGCCACGCATGACCTTACAGTATCCCAACTGGCAGAAGCCGATCCTTCTTATATCAGCAATAAATGCTTTGAATCGGAGATCATCAACGATGAGCTGGTATTTGATTACAAGCTGAAAGATGGCGTATGCACAAAACTAAGCGCCTCATTTTTGATGAAAAAAATGGGGATCATTAACTAAATGACCCTCTTAGTGTGAGGATACAGCTTTCAATCCCACAATAGAACCAACTAATGTGCACAGGAAAAACATCCGCCAGAAAGTGGCAGGCTCTTTAAAAATGAATATTCCTACTAATACGGTTCCTACCGCTCCAATACCTGTCCATACAGCATAAGCGGTACCTAATGGAATAGTAAGTGACGCTTTGTTCAGTAAATACATGCTAAGGCCGAGGCAAACAAAGAAACCTATCAGCCAGGCAGTGGTATTGGCGCCGGCTTCCCTTGCTTTTCCCAGGCAGGTCGCAAATCCTACTTCAAATAGTCCGGCAATGATCAGTAAAATCCAGTTCATAGTTAAGGCCCCAATTTTTATTCTTGTTCAATTGCTTTTTTTACATCGGGATTTGAAGGTGAGATCCCCGGATCAAAATATTTGATCAGTATTCCTTTTTCATCCACCAGGTATTTTGAAAAGTTCCAGGTTGGCGGTTGATCATTCCATCCGTTTTTGGCAGGGTCGCTAAGCCAATTGAATACCGGGTTTTGGTTAGCACCCTTAATAACAGAACTCTTTTTTGCCAAAGGAAAGCTGACTCCAAAATTCAATTTGCAAAATTTCTCGATCTCTTCATCCGTTCCTTTTTCCTGTTCCTTAAAATCATTGGCCGGGAAACCGATGATCACCAGTTTATCCTGGTAATCGGTGTATAATTTTTGCAGGTCTTCATATTGTGGCGTGTAGCCGCAATCGCTCGCCGTGTTCACCAGTAAAATCTTTTTTCCTTTTAAGCTGGAAAGTGGAAGTTGCGATCCATTGTTCAACGTAACGGAAAGATCGTATATAGAGGCCGGAGGAGTTATTCCATTTGTATTATTCATTGTCTTACCATTTTTACCGGTGGTTTTGCTGAAAAACATTAAAACGGGGTAAAATGCTTTCAGCAGTTTTTGCCGGTAGGTCATGTTTTTTTGATTCATGGTCACTATTTCAACATAGCTGAAAAAAGCTACAAAGAATAAAGTTATAACAAGCAGGAATTTTCTGAGTTTATTTCTTTTCATGTTTATTTTCCCACAAATGTTTCGGAGTAGTTTTTCTTTGTTGTCTCCGTGGGAGGCAATATCCTACAAAGAACACAAAGAATAGCTTAGCGGGTTAACGGACAATTTTTTTGAACAGCCCTAACTTTCCTTTGAAAGGTGGGTACTTAATAGCCGGGTCCAGCCAGGTCGGCGTTTTCAATATTGATTTCCTGTGGCTGAACGTATCAAAAGAATATTTGCCATGATATTGGCCCAAGCCGCTATTGCCTTTGCCTCCGAATGGCAACCGGTTATTGGTAAAATGTAATGCGGTATTATTTATACAACCTCCACCAAAAGAAACCGACTCCAGCCATTCTTTTTCTTTTGCTTTGTTTTGCGTGAAAAGATAAAAAGCCAGAGGATCAGGGTTGTGTTCGATCAATTGCTTTGCTTCTGCTGCTGTTGTAAAACTGATGATGGGTAAAACAGGGCCGAAGATCTCCTCTTTCAAGAGGCGGGCTTCTGCGGCGAGATCAGTAAGAATGGTTGGGGAAATATACAATTGTTCTTTATCGCTGGTTCCGCCAGCAACGATGGTTCCTTCATTCAGATAATTGATCAGGCGGTCAAATTGTTTTGCATTTATGATCCGGCCATATTCACTGCT
>CAMLGP010000587.1 GCA_946479535.1 uncultured Bacteroidota bacterium | reverse complement strand
AGTAATTCGCTGGAGCCTGTTATTACTGCTCTTCGTGATTGGGGATTGCAACACAGGGACAGGATCAAAGCCGAATACCGCAATAAGAAGAATGCTGCCGCATGAAATAATCAATTATAATATTCGGGCAACCAGTTTCCGGTGACCTTCCATCAATACCTTATCAGCATCTCTGTATTCAGGTAATTTTCCTGTTATTAATTCCAATGCCTGCCTGTACAATACTCCCAGTCTGGAGCTACACACCAGCATTATATTTTGACCGGTTTGTTGCATACCACTCAATTCATATCCTATCACCAATCCACTGAGATAATGATAATTTTCTGCAGGCTTCGTATTAGCCAATAATTGCCTGGTACGAACATGAAAGATCGAATTGAGTAGATTCCCTTCCCTTCCTTCTTTAACTCCCCTGCTGAATGAATTTGAGCCCGGCTCTACTTCACCCAGACTAACAGACCTTGACAATAGACTTTTTGTTGTCAAAAGATCAAAAACTTCTCCTGTCATATAAGTCCGAAAATTGATCAGACTACCTTTTATAATTGCTGCATGCTTGGAATGTGTTCCGGGAAAGATAACCAGCCAATCCTCTTTATCAGACAGGTCACAACCCAGCAGCATGGTCTCCTCTCCTCGCATCACATCATTGGAAGTTTTTAATCCTGAAACAAGAACGGTATCATGCGGAAAATTCTCATTGGCCGGAATCTTATTTATTAGAAGATTGTCTTTGTTTAACGAATAGGGTATGTCTCCATAAGGCAATTCACTCATACCTATTGAGGAAGATGCCATTCCTGAAATAATTATTGGTAGTCCTGCTGTGGCTGTTCTCAATTCTCCTATTGCCGATGATAGCTGTTGCTGATAAAATGAAATTCTCTCTGAAGCGGCTTTCCCGGAATTCAACCATTCATTGTTTATTGTCGCAATGCCTTTGCCTGTCCTCGTTTCAGCTAGCACTTCCCCATCACCTATCCTTACCAATCTTAACCGGAAGGAGGTAGTTCCCCAATCACAACTTAAAAATGCATTGCTCATAAAGTTCATCATTACTTCTTACAATACCCCAACAACCCTGGCGCAGATCTTTCTTTTATTTACTAATTGCCATACGGGCATTTTCTTCAATCGTTTTATAATCCTTTTGATTCATCAATTCTTTGGTGGCAATCCAACTTCCGCCAACGGCTATCACATTCTTCAGGCTAACATATTCCTTAAGGTTATTAATATTTACCCCTCCCATTGGAATAAACTGAACTTTTAATTGTCCATACGGCCCCAGAATGGCCTTCAGGAAACCTGGTCCCCCCAATTGTTCGGCAGGAAATAATTTAAGGATGCTATACCCCTGAGCACAGGCAATTTCAATTTCTGAAGGGGTCATTACACCAGGAATAAACGGCAATTGATATTTCGCAGCCGCATCACAAACCTGCTGATTAAAGCCGGGACTTAACCCAAATTGTGCACCTGCATCATTTGCTTCCTTCACCTGCGCTGGCGAAAGTAAGGTTCCGGCACCGATATTGATCTCAGGATATTTCCTTCTTATTTGTTCAATGGCACTGGAGGCTATACCTGTACGGAATGGGATTTCCATGGTTAATAATCCCCCTTTCATCAATGCTTCCGCCACAGGCAATACATCCTCTTCCTTTTCAAATGTAACAGCAGGAAGTATCTTTTGGGATAATACAACCGCCAGGAAATCTTTGTCCATGAAATGTAATTTTTGTTCCTGATCCCGGTATTCATCGGGAAAGTGCAACTAAGTTAGGAGGAAGTATCCTATATATGGATTAAGATTACCTGCGTTTTTGTGAAGGTTCTTTTATTTCTATCCATACAGGCGCATGATCACTAGTTTTTTCCCATCCCCGCACATACTTATCTACTCCGCCTGCCAGCAAGCGACGTTTCAATTGTGGACTGAGCAAAAAATGATCTATCCGGATACCTGCATCCCTGCCAAAGGCATTGCGGAAATAATCCCAGAACGTAAATATCTTTTCTTTAGGGTAAAGCTTGCGAATGGCATCTGTCCAGCCCTGAGACACAAGATTTTTATAGGCGGCACGGGTTTCAGGAAAAAAGAGGGCATCTTTTACCCAGCTTTCCGGTTTATGACAATCCAGTTCGGTAGGTATTGCGTTAAAATCACCAATAAGCAATACCGGAGCATCAAGGGCTAATAGTTTTTTAGCGTGAGCGGTCAATCGTTTAAACCATTTTAATTTATAATCAAACTTGGGACCTGGTGCCGGATTTCCATTTGGGAGATACAGGCATCCAATAATGAGTCCGTTCACTTCTGCTTCAAGATACCGGCTATGCAGATCTTCCGGGTCACCGGGAAGTGCACGCCTCACCTCCTGAATTTCACCCACCCGGGAAAGAATGGCCACACCATTCCAGCTCTTTTGTCCATGCCAAAGTGCTGTATAACCTGCATTTTTGATTGCATTCAGCGGAAACTTTTCATAAGGCGATTTCAATTCCTGGAGGCATACAATATCTGGTTTTGCTTCCTCAAGCCAGCGAAATAACACAGGCAACCGGCCATTTACACCGTTCACATTATAAGTAGCAATCTTCATTCATAATTCTTTAATTAAATAAACTTACGAAATATCATGCCGCAGACTTCTACCCAAGTGCTCCACTGATCCTATTGAATAGACCTTCCGGCCTCCAATTCCTTCTAACACCCCTTATCATTCTTCGCGAGGTTCGCACATATTCAAAAGAATGGCTTCTTAAAAATTCTACCGCTGCCTTATTTTCAACTGGCACAGATGCTAGCTGCTTTGTTTTTAAACGTAGTTTCATCAACTCAATTCCAGCCTTATCATTTTCAGCGATGATCACTCCATCATACAACGCAGGAATATAAAATCCCTCTACGCTGCCATTATCTATAAACAGGAATGTAGTGGAAATATGGAGTTCAAGCGTTTCAGCACGTCCTTCTCCGGATATCCTCCTGTCCAATTCTAAAATATCCTTCCTGTATTGTTCATGAAA
>CAMLGP010000586.1 GCA_946479535.1 uncultured Bacteroidota bacterium | reverse complement strand
ATTACAGCATCAGGTATTTCTCCTTATTACAATGATGTACTGGTATCCTCCGGTGCAGGTGTAGCCCCTACCTGGCAAAATGCCAGCGGATATATTTCCAACAATGCCTGGATGCAGGATGGAAATACCTACGCAGCTATTAAAAAATTCGGTACCATCTCCAATCATGATATCCCGTTTATTACTAACAATACTGAAAAAATGCGCCTCACAACAGGCGGATTTCTGGGATTAGGCACTAATAACCCCCAGGGAAGATTTCATTTCGTATCGGAAAGTAATGAGCAGGGTGATGATTTTATCACTGACGATTATTCTGCTACAACTACACAGGGCTTTTATATCCGCCGCGCAAGAGGTAGTGTAGTGTCTCCTGCAAATTGCCAGAATGGTGACCTAATCAGTTATTTCCGTTTTATTCCAAGATATAATGGCTCGCTCAACTTTGTAGACGGATCTGGTTTTGATTCATACTACAAAGGAAACGGTACAACCAACTATACAGATATGCGCTTCTTTACAAGCAACACTGAGGCCATGCGTATTGATGAGAACGGTTCAGTAGGAATTGGGGCAACTGCCTTCAGTGCTACCAATGCTGAACAGTTGCTGGTAGATGCAGGAACCTCTGGATCCAATGCTTATCAAAATGTGATAGTAGGAAAGGGAAATACCAATAGTTATGCACAATTGAATATTCAAAATACCAACGCAGGTACCTCGGCCTCATCTGATGTAGTAGCAACCGCCAATAACGGTAATGAAAGCATAAATTATATTGACATGGGTGTTAACAGTGGCAGCAATACTTCTACAGGTGTGCTGGGCGGGGCCAATACAGCTTATCTGTATAGCACTGGCAGTGATTTTGTGATCGGTAACTCTACCAATGCAAAAGACATTTCAATATACACTACTTCCGGAGGTACCCCTTCCGAAAAAATGAGAATATTAAGCAATGGTAATGTGGGCGTGAATACAGCAGCTCCAGTTTCTACAATGGACGTGAATGGATCAACATCAACAGCTATTTTGGTAACCGCTACCAACGTAACACTTGATGCCACACATGCTACCGTGATCATGGCCCCAACTGTTTCAAATACAGTAACCTTGCCTGCAGCATCATCAGCTACACGAAGAATATATACCATCGTAAATCAGAACGCGGGGGCAAGAACTATTGGTACCTACAAGAATTTTACGAACGGAAACTCAACAACCGTTGCAGCGAATAGCAGCATCACTGTTCAGTCTGACGGCACCAGCTGGTACCAGATCAGGTAAGAAAGGAACTAAAACTAAGGGATTTATTATCCAAGGGTGAATTATGAAAAAAATACTATTTGCCATCTTATTGTTCGCTGCCAACACCGGATTTTGCCAAACTCCAGTTACCAATACAGGTACCTTGTATGTAAGTGGAAGCTCAGACATATTATATACCGGAAGCGATTTTACCAATAATGCTGGCGCAACCTTCACTAACAAGGGGCAGTTCCATGTGCGAGGCAGCCTCACTAACAATGAAGTGGGTATGGCTGCCGGGACCGGAACGCTCTACCTTAATGGGTCAACTGCACAGGCAGTTAATGGCGGCCAGGCATTCAGGACCCTGAATTTTGTTTCCAATAATGCCGCAGGTATCATAATAAACAATAATCTTATCATAAGTGGCTTCCATACATTTATTACGGGGATAATTACAACTTCTGCAACTCCCAATTACGTGGTTTATGAAGCCGGATCTTCTTATATGGGAGATGGAGATGCAGCACACGTGAGTGGCTGGGTTAAAAAATTTGGAGCAACCAATTTCGTATTCCCTGTTGGAAATGGTACGGTTGAAAGAACGGTTGCCATTAGTAATCTTTCAGCCAGCAGTGAATTCAATGCACGTTATCTGGCAAATACTCCAAGTCCTACTCTTTTGCAATTACCTCTGCGCAGCGTGGATCCCTATGAATACTGGCCTCTTACCCGCACATCTGGTGGAACGGCACAGGTAACACTGAATTGGGATAGAAGCAAAGTTTACTTCCCCAATTATATCCTGCCTGATCTGGCAGTGGCCGGATGGAGCGGAACACTTTGGGTGGATAATGGAGGTACTGCCGTTGGCAATGCTGCTACAACAGGGACAATCACTTCCAATGTAACATCAACCTTCAATATGTTCACCTTCGGGAGCAGATCTTATGTTCTTCCTGTAACACTTACCAGCTTTACGGCCAATAAGAAGGATAATAATGTATTGGTTGAGTGGACAACTGAGAAAGAGGTCAATCTAAGTCATTTCATAGTTGAGCGTAGTGATGATGGTACATCTTTCTATGCAATTGCCCGGGTAAATGGCCGTAACAATGGTGTTACTGAATCTTATCAACTGGTGGATAGCAAGCCTGTTCAGAGCATTGCGTATTACCGTCTTCGTTCAATTGATCTGGATGGAAAAGAGTCTCTTTCAAGGATAGTGACTGTTATGTCTACTCAGAGTAACGATAAATTAATTCTGGTTAACAATCCAGCGCATAACAAAATAACCCTTCTTGCATCGGGCGCTCTCTCGGGAGAATTCAACTATCAGCTTGTTCTAATAAATGGCCAGGTGATCAAATCAGGCAACCTTCCTATAAAGAATGGTGGATACTATGATATCAGCCTTGATGGAAATGTGAAACCCGGAACCTATTCTCTTAAAGTAGTGGATAACAGGCAGTCATTCTATTTCAAAGTACTTGTTTTTTAACGGGCCGGCATCATATATACAAGAGGTTTGTGACAAAGAGTCTTTTCCACCCTCACGTTATCGAGAGGGCGGAAAGATTCTATTTTATTTGATAATTGGCATGATTTTCAATTAATTACATTTATTCAACCTTTCAAGGTTAAAACCTTTTTTATCATTAGATTATCTCCAGATTATTCCCCATTTATCCTCCATTGATTCTCCATACATCCTCCGTGCATCTCCGTGATATACCGGAGGTTATATGGTGTATAAACGGAATATTAAGGAAGAATAACCTGACCATTACCT
>CAMLGP010000585.1 GCA_946479535.1 uncultured Bacteroidota bacterium | reverse complement strand
TTGTGGTGTGAGAGAAATCTCACGCAATAATTTCTTTATTTGGTGCGTGGAATCCGCAAATCTTCGCAGCGGTGCTATCAGGTCTGGCAGTACGTCAGCATTAACGGCCAGGTTTTCCAGTTGATCGGTCAGCTCCCGGATATTCTTTGAATCGTATTCAAGAAGTATTTGTCGAAGATTGGTTTCCAATCTGATTATTACATCATTAAGTTTATACAGGCGCCTGACAACTGTATTGGCGTTGGGATGGGCCAGCAGGTAATCCACTTCTTTATCTCCCCGTTTCCTGCTGATCATTTCAATACAGGTACAGGTGGTTTCTATATTATCCAGTTTGAATTCCTCTTCCAGCTTTTCCCGGATTTTAGCGAGATCGGCAGCTGCATCATATTCAGCCGCCAGGCTTTGAAGAATACTGCTAATGGAAGGTTTAACCTGGTGTTGTGAAAAATCATAACTATGCTGCAATTGTTTTTTAAGTTGCTTCCATTCACTGCTTAAGAATGACAGGAATGATTTTTCATACTTTGCTGCAATGGCCATTGCAGTAGAAAGGTCCTGCTGGTTTAACTTTGTTTTCCAATGGCTATTTGCATCTATTGTATGCTGGTGTTTCTTTTTCTGTTCTTTATATTGGTTGATCCGGGCTTCAAACGATGCGTAGGCGGAATTAGCCGGGTTGATAAGCGCTATGTTGTCATTTTGTGTGAACTGGTTTAGTAATACTGAATCCTCAACAAGCGCTTTTACCTGTTGCAATGTTTCAACAAAGGCTGGATCTATATTACACTCACGTATGGCCTGATTGATTTCCTGTAAAGCATTTTTGGTCTGATGGATAGTGTCTTCCAGTAAACTCAATGGATTATCCGCTTTATACAGTGAGTCATTCAATTGGCTAAAGGGGTGCTCTGCAAATGCAGCCTCAGCGCCACTTTCCAATAATGCCTGGCTAAGCTGAGTGATGATTTCGCCAAACTGAAGCCAACCATTATAAAAGGGTATAGTTTCCTGTTGCCGGGGGGTGAGAGAAAATGCGTCATCTTTTAAATCAATCATTCGTTCAATCAACTGGCCTATTTTAACACCAGCTTCCTGGGGCATGGAGCTATTAGCAAAATGAAATTGACCTAATATATCAAGCTGGGCTTTAATTTTTGCAAGGCATTCATTTCGCTTATCCCGGATGGCAGCCAGATCCATTTTGTTTTTTGTAAAATCTTCATAGGTGCTTTTGAGATTTCGTATAAATTCCCTTTTATCGCTCTGGCTGTCATGGATATAACAGCATAGTTCATCCAGCCCGTTTTGCTTGAGCCGGTGATAGACCACGTCCAGCGCTGCCCTTTTTTCACAAATGAACAAAACACTTTTACCTCTGCCTACAAAATCAGCTATCAGGTTGGTAATAGTTTGGCTTTTACCTGTTCCAGGCGGTCCCTGTATAATGTAACTTTCACCGCTATGGCTTTGAAGAATGGCCCGGGTTTGGGTTGGGTCTGCATTGATCACATGATGCCATTCTTCTGTTTTATTTAAATCAATCGTGTCCGTCGCAATCTTTTTCGGTTTATTACTGAAAAGGGACTCAAAGACTGAATGCTGCAGATTATAATCTATTATATGATTGTAATCCCGTACCAGGCTCATTTTTTTATAATTAAAATTGCCAAGTACCATATTGCAGATATCAAAATCCCAGCTATAGGGATTGCTTTCGCTTTCCGTTAGCTCAAATAATTCACGTTCTTTGGCATTGTTGCCTGTTAGTTGTTGAGAATTAATACGGATGTCTTCATTGATCAGGAATTCAAGAAAAGTGGATCTGCGTTCAATACGCTGCCGGAATATCTCCAGTCCCAATGGCTTATAATTCTCCTGTTGATAGCTATAAGGAATATTTTTATAGGAGCTTAATCCTCCTGTTCTTCTTAGCCGTTTCCTGTAATTGCTGACTGTTTGCTTTGCAACGCTATGGATCAATTTGATCCGGGGCTTGTCTATATAATTTAATTTAATACCCTGATTGGCTGCATCAATCTGCGATTTCAGCAATTGATAGAATTCTTCCAGGCTCATATCATCCAGATCAACGAAATCGGGTAAACGGATACCGTAAAGGTCACGGAGTTGATTGGCTAATACCGGATTGACTTCTGCGGCATTATCAAGTACTTTTATTACGAAATGATCTTCCTTAAGTTTTTTATTCTTTTTCAGTTCAACAGGGATGAGAAGGAGGGGACTTTGAATCCGTTCCGCTGCATCTTCCCGCAGATTATGCCAGTTAAGAAAGGCAATAACAAGTTTGAGTTGACTGAAACCATATTCCTGGATATCCCGATGACTTTCTACACGTATTTTGTCTAGCGCAGAAGAAAGATATTGATGGTCCTCAAACCGGAGATATTTGTTCAAAACGATCTCTTTCATGTCTTTGACTTTAGAAGAGATATCACTGTTCCAGGTAAACAGCAGGTCCGGCCTGATACTCTGATAGTGCATGACCATGGGCACGCTGGATACAGTCAGATTTACAAACCGCATATTAGGCTTGTAAAATAACAGGCGGTTTCGTCTGCTGGTGTCAAAGAGGCGATTTCTTAATTTGGAAAGGATAAGCTGGTTTCTTTCTTTAAGTTCTTTATTTACCCAGCCAGCAATATTAGTCAGATCGGTTTCTTTATTCGGATCAAAGTCGCGGTAATTTCGTAAGCGATGGATAATATCATAAAGGTCCCGGCTGCGTTTTTGACGGTCCAACTCCGTCATTTCTGTGATAAGAGCGCTAAGTGTGGGATGAATGCGATGATTGAACTGAACAGGATTATTCCGGTATTGCGCAAACAATTTAAGATTTTCCGGGTCGTACAGGTCAAGACTTAGCGACATACTCCCCAATATTAATCCCAGGCAGAAAATATCCGTTTGTGCATCATGATGCCCCATCAGGATCTCATAGCAGGAGTAGCCCGGAATATAGGCCGGGTTTTTCAGTGGCTCTGAAATGGTAAGATGAACTGCGAGATCATCTTGTTGAA
>CAMLGP010000584.1 GCA_946479535.1 uncultured Bacteroidota bacterium | reverse complement strand
ATTATGCCGAAGCTAATACCTGGTTCAAATAAACAATTAGCACTGGTGTCAGCAGGAGATAGTTCGCCAACGCTGGATGTTTTTGACTTTAATAGCGATAATTCCAAATGGAATTTTAAAATGCATTAACCTTCCGGTTATTATTTTTCTTATTAGAGTGTCAATACCAGGGATCGTGCGACAAAAGGATTAATTTAAGCATCTTTTGTCCTATCCAACAAAGTCGGCCCATAATTGTTATTTACTTTTATGGGCCTGAGTTACATCTCACCGGTGCAACCAGTCCCTGATTACAGTTAATAATAACCTGGAAATAGTTTATGAAGAAAATAGGCTTTTTATCATTTGGCCATTGGGCAAACCATCCTGCATATAAAACCCGCACAGCAAGCGACACATTACTCCAATCTATTGATCTGGCCGTTGCCGCCGAAGAAATCGGTATGGACGGCGCCTATTTCCGCGTTCACCATTTTGCGCGTCAACTGGCATCCCCGTTTCCTCTGCTTTCAGCCATAGGTGCCAAAACAAGTAAAATAGAAATAGGTACGGGTGTTATTGATATGCGGTATGAAAACCCACTGTATATGATAGAAGATGCCGGGTCTGCTGATATAATCTCCCAGGGGAGGTTGCAGTTGGGAATTAGCAGAGGTTCACCCGAACAGGTGATTAATGGATGGAGCTATTTTGGGTATGAACTGAAAGACGGAGAAACTGATGCTGATATGGGCCGCAAGAAGGCTTTGGAATTCCTGGAAAAGCTGGATGGGGTGGGGTTTGCAGAACCTAATCCATATCCCATGTTTCCAAATCCACCAGGCCTGTTGCGTCTGGAACCGCATTCAGAAGGATTGCGCGAACGTATCTGGTGGGGAGCCGCTTCTAATGCCACGGCTGTTTGGGCCGCAGAAAAAGGAATGTTCCTTCAAAGCTCTACCCTGAAGTTTGATGAAAGTGGTAAACCATTTCATGTGCAGCAGGCAGAGCAGATCAGGTTATACAAGGAAGCCTGGAAAAAGGCAGGACATGATCGTGAACCGAGGGTTTCTGTAAGCCGTTCTATTTTTGCTTTAGTTAACGAGCAGGACCATTATTACTTTGGTCAGGAATCCAGCCGGTCTGATTCATTCGGAATGATTGAACCTGGCAAACGTGCCGTTTTTGGAAGAAGCTACGCTGCAGAACCTGATCAGCTCATAAAAGAACTGGCCGAAGATGAAGCTATTAAGGAAGCGGATACGCTGCTGTTGACCATACCCAATACATTAGGAGTTGAATACAACGTTCATGTGCTTTCTTCTATATTAAAGCATGTTGCACCTGGATTAGGCTGGAGGTAAATAATTTACCTATATAACATTGGATCATATTTATTTATTCTGAACTTCAAAACCAAATCGTATTGCCGCTTCAAGTACATCACTATTTATATCCTTCAGTGATTTGAACTTGATGCAATAACCCGTTACGCTGGCCTTGCCTAATTTTTTGCTATAAGTTTTTGCCAGGTATGTCTTATCCTCTATTCCAATAATATAGACAGAAATTCCTGTTGTGTTTGCACTAAGACCTATCTGATAAAACTCTCTGGTCTTTCCGTCAGTATATTTCATAGTCTGAAATCCATATCCTATGTTAGGATTAGAAACAGTTTTCCCTTTTTCATCTTTACCATCCAGGAACCATAATTTGGCCTTTGGTTTTATTTTCACTATCATTCGATGCAGCGCTTCCATGTCGGTTCGTTTTGTTTCCGGCTGACTGTTTATATATTCTTTGATTTGATCTTTTACAGACATATCATACAATAATTGGGGGTGATTTATATCCCGAACTACCAGGAATTGTTCCCTAAATGTACAGCGCCATATATTGATTATAACAGGGGTAATGTGACAATCTAAAGGGGTATTGCGTCAATCTTGCCCCCTGTTTTTCGCTGATTCAACCTTTTATTTTTAGTCAACATCCTGTTGCCATAAAAGCCTATTTTAACTTTATATCCAGGTAAACTGAATGCCGCCCGTATGTTTTATAAAATGGTTTAAATACCACATCATCAATCGTGAATTCCAGCTGCTGGGAGTCACCTTTAATTGATTTGCTTATATCTTTTGCGTCAAGGGTTATTTGACGCCAGTCTTTTCTGGCTTCAGGTTCCTGAGCGGCTAACAATACCGGTCCGTAAAACAGACTGGCTATATTTTGCTGATCCATAATAGGATCCAGGTGAAACTGGAATGGCATTTTCAATTCTATTACATCGCCATTTTTCCATTCGGCACTAATCTTCAGGTAGCTCCCAGGCTTTGCAGGTAGCTTTTGTTCTTTACCATTGATCTTTACAAAGAAACCTTTGGTGGCCCAGCCCGGCACACGCACATTGATATCAAATTTACCACTTCCTTTAACAGTGAGACGAGTATTGTCTTCATTGGGGAAGTTGGTTGTTTGATCTATTGTTACTTTACGTTCTGTCCAATCCAGCGTTGATGGAATATACAGGTTCACATATAGTTGCTGGTTGTCCTTACTCCTAAAGTAAATTGTATTCTGCAACTTGGTGCTGCTTTCAATTGCGGTACCGTTACAACAGGTAAAGCCAGTCATGTCAGGATTTCCAAACTGTTTGATCGATCCTGGCCTAAGCGGTATGTGATAAGTATTAGCTGGAGTGTTCTCCGCCACAGAAGCCAGTATATCATTGTACAAGGCGCGCTCATAATAGTCCATTAATTCTGCGCGCTGATCATACAGGAAAAGATCGCTGGTTAATTTCAACATATTATAGGTGGCACAGGTTTCATTCTGTCCACCAACCGCGAAACCGTTTTCATATAATGTTCCAGGCTGACTCACAAAACACTCCGCATTATTGGGATTCCGTGCACCGGCAACTCCTCCAATGCTGTACATGTAATCATTAACCATCTTGTACCAGAAATTATCAGCAATCTTATAATATTCCGGATTATTGGATACACGGTACATCTCAATACTTCCTACAATTTGAGGGATATGCTGATTGGCATGTAGTCCT
>CAMLGP010000583.1 GCA_946479535.1 uncultured Bacteroidota bacterium | reverse complement strand
GGTTGCGTGCAGGAATGGTGTCACGGTTTATAAATGGATGGCAATATTCCAGTTTATTCTTTCCCTGGGTTCCATACCGGAGATGGCCCAGCAATAATTCTCCAAGAAAGCTCACGTGTCCTTTCATCAAACCCGGGTGATTGCGAATTCCGGGATGATACTGTTCCAGTTCTTCTAATTCTTTTCCTATTTGCTGAAAGATATCGGCGATAGCCTGGGGAGCATTGCTACGCTTGCGATACATGAAGGGATAACCTGGCTCAACATTTAATTTCACTGCCGCCACACCTGCGCCGTCCTGTCCACGGTTATGCTGTTTTTCCATCAGGAGGTAGAGCTTATTAAGCCCCCACATGACAGTGCCATATTTTTGATGGTAATACGAGAAAGGCTTTCTTAACCTGATAAATGCTAATCCGCATTCATGTTTGATCGGGTCACTCATTAGACTGCTTAGGAAGCCGCAAAGGTAAGCCTTTCTTAGTTGCCTGCTACATCCGGGCTGGCATACTTCTGAATGTTGGGACATCCGGCTCCGGTGCTGCCATCCACCATGATATAGTAGGTTGGAATCATCTTTTTAAGCCATTTATCTAGCGCCTCGGCCTTCTTTTCTTCAAGGGCCATTTGGGAGATCTTGCTATAATCGTCGCGCATATTCATCCTGTGTGGCTCAGAACGGGATTTCAGGTAAACAATCCTTACACACTTCTTCTCCTGGTCACCAGTAAAGGGCACAGGCTGGGAATATTCCCCTACCTTCATTTTGCTAAGAGTGGCTACCATTTCCTTGTCCAACTGATCAATTGTTACATAAGGAGCGCCATCTCTGTTCTGGATACAGGCTCCCTGGTATTTTACCACTTCATCATCACTGTATTTCAGAGCTGCTTCATTGAAACTGAGTGTTCCGGCAATGATCTTTGAACGGGCGGTATCCAGTCTGGCAGCGGCCTGGCTGATCTCGGCATCCGTTACTGGCGGAATGCGAAGGATCATGGCCACGTCTGCATCATCACCTCTTCTTTCAATCATTTTGATCAGGAAATAACCAAACTTGTCAGATTTAACCGGTTGGGATACTTCGCCTTCCTTCAGGCGAAATGCCGTTGAAAGGAATACAGGATCCCAGGATTTTTCATTACGGTTGATCTGGTAATGACCGCCTCTGTCCTTGCTGCCGGGGTCCTGAGAATATCGTTGAGCAATCTGCTCAAAAGTGGCCACTTTGGATTCAATCTGCTTCTTATAGTTCAGCATTTCTGACACTATATACTGTTCCAGGTCGCGGGAGGCCTTTGGATAGGTAACTATCTGGCAGATCTCCAGTTCTGATTCAAAGAACGGAAGGCTGTCTTTAGGGATTTTATCAAAGAATGTTTTTACTTCTGTAGGAGTGATCTTTACGCCACCAACTATCTTTTGTTGCATAGCTTCGGCCAGTTTTCTTTCCCTGATAGCCTGACGGGAATCATCTTTGAGCTGATAGATCGTTTTTCCGGCATATTCCTCCAGCGCTTCCTGGCTACCTACCTGGCGAATGAAATAACGAACCTGCTGATCCAGTTGTGCTTCCACTTCTTCATCCGTTACGGGAAGTGAATCTTTCTCCGCCTGGAGCATCATTACCTTGGAAGTAACGGCCTGGTCCATGAGGATACAAAACGCATTTTCAGGCACTGTTCCGCCCTGACGCTCTGCATCCTTTATGGAATTGACGATCTCTGATTGAAGAATGATCCTGTCACCAACCACGGCCACAATCTTATCTGCAACAGCCTTTGCGGGGGTGCCCTGTGCCATCACCAGTGAGGTTGTGAACAGGGAAAAAACAGTCAGGATCCTATATTTATTCAACATACTTCAAAAATAGCTTTCCCCTGCAATAGATAGGTGATCGGGGAAGGGTTTAACAAGTTTTTTGGTCTTCAGTTTTGGGACGATATCAGCTTTATAAGGTTCTCTTTACTTCCTCTTCCTCATAGGCTTCTACAACATCTCCCACCTTCACATCACTATAATTCTTGACGGTCAATCCGCATTCCATACCGGAAAGCACTTCTTTCACATCATCTTTGAACCTTTTCAGTGAGCCAAGCTCTGCCACTGCGCCTTCGCCTACCGGGTACACCACAATACCATCACGTATGAGGCGGATCTTGCTATCACGCTTGATCTTTCCGTCCCTGACAAGACATCCTGCAACAGTTGCCTTATCAAATTTGAACACATCCTTCACTTCCACATTCGCAACAATCTTCTCCTGGATCTTGGGTTCAAGCATCCCTTCCATCGCGCTCCTGATCTCATCAATAGCTGTATAAATGATGGAGTATAATTTGATTTCCACGCCTTCATTTTCAGCGAGGCGATTGGCCTGCTGGGAAGGACGAACATTAAATCCAATGATCACTGCATCTGAAGCAGTAGCCAGCACCACATCACTTTCTGAGATCTGGCCCACACCCTTCAGCAGCACGCGAACTGCAATTTCCTGTGTAGATAATTTTTGTAATGAATCACTCAAAGCTTCAACAGAACCGTCCACATCACCTTTGATGATCACGTTCAGTTCCTTAAAGTTGCCCAGTGCAAGACGACGGCCGATCTCATCCAGCGTAATATGCTTCTTGGCACGCATGCCCTGTTCTCTTAATATCTGGGCTCGGCGATTGGCAATTTCCTTGGCTTCCGCTTCATCTTCATACACCTTGAATTTTTCACCCGCCTGTGGCGCACCATTCAATCCAAGGATCACGGCTGGAGCAGAAGGCCCTGCGGCTTCTTCTTTCTTATTCCTTTCATTGAACATTGCTTTCACGCGACCGTAATACTGACCGCTCACTACCAGATCACCTGGTTCAAGTGTTCCGTTCTCAACAAGCAGCGTAGCAACGTAACCACGCCCCTTATCAAGAGAAGCTTCAATGATAGTACCTGTTGCCTCACGATCAGGGTTTGCTTTTAATTCAAGCAACTCCGCTTCCAGCAATATTTTTTCAAGCAGCTTGTCAACATTGAGACCTTTCTTGGCAGAGATTTCC
>CAMLGP010000582.1 GCA_946479535.1 uncultured Bacteroidota bacterium | reverse complement strand
TAAGCAGTGGTTCCGCAGCTCTTGAAACGCTAAAGAATGAGAAGTTCTCTTTACTATTGATGGATATTTTTCTTGGAGATCATGATGGCCGTGATATAGCTCGCCAACTGAAAGGTTCTGATGATTATAGAGATATTCCCATTCTATTATATTCTGCCGGACATATAGATTCTTCATCTATCAGGAATTCAAGAGCTGAAGGATTTATACAAAAGCCATTTGAAATGAAAGATCTCATTAGCAGAATGCGGACTCTTATTAATTGATGATTTCATTCTTACATTAATCCGGATATTCTTCAGAAAGCTTTAGGGGAAAGATATTCCATGATAATATGGGCAGCCAGGTTGAAGTAACAATTGATGAAGATGGTTTTGGTTTGTTTACGGTTCGGCCGGAGCAGATTGCTGTTTGGGTTCAGACGAGGTTTGATTATTGAATTTGCCATTGACCAATGTTTAAGATATTTCAGTGGTTTATTATGGAAGTTTGTTTACTGAAGCATACAATATCTTGAATGGGCAATTTACCCGTGCAATAGTTTAAATTGCTGGCAAATATGAAGAAGATCTTTCTCCTCTGGTTCCTCGTCATTAATCTGTCATGGAACGCCAGATTGCTGGCAATTATTCGCCTCCCCCCTATTATGAGCAGCAATATGGTATTGCAACAAAATTCACAGGCTACTATTTGGGGGTGGTCTGATCCAAGCGAACGATTTACCATCACCTGCTCATGGAAAACCACAGTAGATTCTGTGACAGCCATGAACAGTGGCAAATGGAAAGCAAAGGTAAGCACACCCTCTGCCGGCGGGCCCTTTACCATAACCATAAAGGGAAGGCAGAATTCAATTGTTCTGGAAAATATCCTGATTGGTGAAGTATGGATCTGCTCAGGTCAATCCAATATGGAAATGAGCAATACTCAGCAAATAAGGGATGAATTGCCCAATAGCAAAAATGATAATATCCGGTTCTTTACTGTTGCAAAAGCCACCTCCGAATATCCCCAGGATGTTGCAGAGGGCAAATGGGTCTCATGCAATGAAGAGTCCCTCCGGCGTTTCAGCGCGGTTGGTTATTTTTTTGGAAAGAAATTACACCAGGGCTTAAATGTTCCCATCGGCCTTATTCAATCTGCCTGGAGTGGCACACCCGTGGAACTTTGGGAGCCAAAGGACATTATTGAATCTGACCCCGTGATGAAGGAAGCTGCCACCAAAATAAGAGACGTTACCTATAGACCAAACAAGCCCGGTCTTATTTACAATGCAATGATCTATCCTATCTCCAATTATACGATTGCCGGTACTATCTGGTACCAGGGAGAAGGCAACACAGCCAGGGCTTATGCCTATCAAAAAATGTTTACCGGAATGATTGGTGAATGGCGCAGGCAATTCAATAATGAATTCCCGTTCTATTATGTTCAAATAGCTCCTTACACTTATGAAAGCACCTTTGAGGCGGCCCTGTTGATGGAACAGCAAACCCGTTCTTTATCCTATCCCAAAACGGGCATGGTAGTTATCACAGACCTGGTAGATAATATTAAAAGCCAACATCCACTAAATAAACTTGATGTGGGTTTACGCCTGGCTAATATTGCATTGGCAGAAACATATAAGAGAGATATTCCAGCCCCTGTATATAGAAATCCGATCTATAAAAGGATGGATATCGCAAAGAATAAAATCAGTTTGTATTTTGATTATGCTCCCAATGGTTTTAAAGTAAAAGGAGAAGGAACTCCTACAGAATTTCTCATTGCCGGAACTGATCAAAATTTTCTTCCTGCAGATGTGAAGTTGGAAAAGGACCGTATTGTGGTTTCTAATAAACAAATTCCCAACCCGGTAGCTGTAAGGTTTTCTTTCAGCAATACAGGGATGTCAAATCTGTTTAATAAAGAAGGCCTGCCCCTCACTCCTTTCCGGACGGATAATTGGGAAATTGTGCCTGTAACTGCCAACAAACCCCAATAACTTTACACGTCCCTGAATAGATTAAATCTCACTTATAATTTTTAAAAAAATGAATTTGAAGCGATCCTATCTACTTGGTTTTTTGACCAGCCTGATCATTACTGGTAATGCCCAATCCTATCAAAAGAATGATTCAGGGCTTACCATTACTGTTGATTCCCTTCAACTGAAAATTCTTCTATACACTCCTTCCATTGCAAGAATTGTAAAATCGCCAATAGGAAAGGATTTTAATAAAGCTAGTCTTTCGGTTATAAAATCTCCCCAGAAGACTCCCTATAGTTTTAAAAAGAAGGGCGATGTTCTGACCTTAAAAACTGAAAAATTAAAAATTGACATTGATCTCAAAACCGGCAATATAGGGTATTACTCAACTGCGGGGCAGCAACTTCTATTGGAAAAAGAGGCCAGCGCCAGGTTTACACCCTTTAATGATGCTGGTAATAATACTTATACCATTCAACAGGCTTTCCAGTTGGACACAGATGAAGCCATTTACGGATTGGGTCAGCAGCAAAGAGGTAAAATGGTCCAACGAAATCTCACCCTTAATATGGTGCAGGGGAATACAGACGACTATATTACCTTCTTTCAATCGGTCAAAGGCTATGGTTTGTTTTGGGATAATTACTCCCCTACCCGGTTTGTAGATAACCCAGAAAGTACCTCCTTCAAATCAGACGTTGGAGATTGTATCGATTATTATTTTATGTATGGGGGTAACGCAGACGGTGTGATTGCCAATATGCGCGACCTTACCGGACAGGTACCTATGTTCCCGTTGTGGACCTATGGATTCTTTCAAAGTAAAGAACGATACAAAAGTCAGGATGAATTAGTGAATGTTGTTAAGAAATACCGTGAATTGAAAGTGCCTCTTGATGGCATCATTCAGGACTGGCAATATTGGGGAAGTAATTATTTGTGGAACGCCATGGAGTTTTTGAATGCGGAGTTTCCCAATCCCCAGAAGATGTTAAATGATGTACACAATTTGAACGCACACCTGACAATTTCCATCTGGAATTCGTTTGGGCCTCACACCAAACAATATCGTGA
>CAMLGP010000581.1 GCA_946479535.1 uncultured Bacteroidota bacterium | reverse complement strand
TATCCACCCTTGGGTAGGTCCCATTGGTATTATTGGGACTCCAGCGATTGTCTGCCCAGCTGCTATAGAAATTACCAACCGTTCCAGATTCAGGCAGTACATATTGAGAAACTTTTGCCTGACCGGCTAATACAACTGAAAGATCAAAATTCTTATATCCTCCATTCAGCAATATACCATAAGTGATCTGTGGGATGTTGCCGTATTTGGTTCTTACCTGGTCATCAGCAGTAATGGCACCATCGCCGTTATAATCCTGGTAGATCAGATCACCAGGTTGGGCCACACTCAGGTGGGGATATTTGGCGATCTCATCTGTTGAATGGAATATTCCAATTGAATTATACAGGAGATAAGTATTCAGCGGCTGACCAGTCTGCTTTTGATAAGGTAGCACTCCTGAAGCTTCATCAATATTGATGATCTCGCTTTTGGCATAAGTTATGTTTCCAGAAATACCATAAGAAAAATCAGCCTTCTTCTTATTAAAACCCAGAGTTGCCTCAATACCATTGCTGTTTACCTTACCGATATTTTCAGACGGTACCAGTGCACCTGAACCAAAAGGGTTCACAATACCAGATACAAAAGGAATGGATGCGTTACGAATAGCCAGGATATTGGTACGTTTCTGATTGAAATAGATCAACTCCAGGTTGAAATCATTCAGGAAATTTGCCTCGATACCGATATCTGTTTTTCTTGCATCTTCCCAATGGATATTAGGGTTGGCCAGTTTGGTAAGGTCCATTCCGGGAACAATGCCAGAACCCAATACCAGCTGATTGTTGAAAGCATAAGTATTCAGATACTGGAACAGACCCACATTGTCATTACCCAATGCACCATAAGAAGCCCTTACCTTGAGGTAATTGAGCCAGCTTACATTCAGGAATGACTCTTTTGTAACCACCCAGCCTGCAGATACTGATGGAAAGTATCCATACTGATTGCCCTTTGGAAATGTAGAGGAGCCATCAATACGCATCTGAACATCAGCCAGGTATTTTTCACTATAGTTATAGGAAACCTTTCCAATCCAGCTTTTCCTGGTAAAGTGATAACTGCTACCGCTATTATCTCTGTCTGTAGCGGCTGTACCACCCTGTGATAATTCAGGTGTTTGAGTGGTAGGAAAATTTTGTCGTGTTGAACCAAAGGTCTCCGATTTTATTTCGCTTTGCTCATAACCGGCAAAGGCGTTGATATTATGTTTATTAAAGCTTAACTGGTAATTCAGTTTGATATTGGCCGTGATCTGAGTCTGGTTTTGCTGGCTTTCATTCAAGGTTGCCAGGTTATTGGAACCTCCCACTACCCTTGGAGTATATACGTTGGTGTTCTTGTTATAATCGTAAAGCAGGTAAGGCTTGTTAAATGTTTTGTTGAAATTCCAGGATTTGTCGATTGCTGCAAATCCATCCACAGACAAACCTTCCACAAACGGAATATTATAGCTTCCTTTCAGAATTCCGTTAAATACTGAATTAGGATTCTTAGCCAGGCCACCAATATCAGTTGACATCACAGCAGGATTTGATCCCTCAATACCGGAAGATGGCAAACCATTAGTTGGATAGAAGGCGGGAATGGTTGAATAAGCGCGATAGATAGAACGGAAAATATTTCCGGCACTTGATGTGGGAAACTGACGGTCTTCCTGCCTGCCAGACAAATAAAGGCTTACTTTAAGATCCTTTGTAACGTTAGCATCTATATTGGAACGAAAACTATATTGTTTGTATTTGGTAGCGCCGTTCTTATATAATCCATCCTGGTATAGCATACCTGTAGAGATATAATACCTGATATTCTCACTTCCACCAGAAATGGATACATTAGACTGATTCTGACCGGTTGACTTTTTAAGGGTTACATCTGCCCAATCTGTATTGGGATAATTTAATGGATCAGAACCGTCAGCGAATTTTTGAATCTCTGCTGCACTATATTGCTGATTTAAGCCACCAGCCTGGTTGTTATAATAAGCTACTTCATTACTGATAGCTGCATAAGTTGCTGCATCAGCCATTTTGGGTAAACGTGTAGGCGAAGAAAATCCCTGGTTGAAACTGGCAGAAATGGTTGGCTTACCTGTTTTTCCTCGTTTGGTAGTTATCAGGATAACTCCATTTGCCGCCCTGCTACCATAAATAGCAGCAGAAGCATCTTTCAATACACTAACACTTTCAATATCATTTGGATTCAGTCTTTCCAGTCCGCCGATCTGGCCAGGAACACCATCAACCACAATCAATACATCGTTACTACCGGTAGTTGCAAGACCCCTGATCAAAATTCCGGAACCATCGTACCCGGGTTCACCGGCACGGTTGTTAAGGATCATTCCGGAAAAACGGCCTGCAAGTGAATTGGAAACATTGGCCTGTGGGCTTTTTACCAAATCAGCTCCTTTCACTGTTGAAATTGATCCGGTAAGTGTGGCTTTCTTTTGGGCATTATAACCCACTACCACAACTTCACCCAGACTTCCACTCAGCGGATCTAGGTCTATACTGACCTGTTGCTGGTTGCCAATATTTACTTCACGCGTGGTAAAACTTACGTGAGTAAATACCAGTACTGAATTGGCAGAAGCATCAATTGAAAAATGTCCCTGGTCATTTGTTTTGGTAGCCGTTGTTGTTCCTTTGACCGTAACCGTTACATCACTAACGGGTTGTTCCCCTGCTCTGACAGTACCAGAAATTTGTGAAAAGAGCGGGACGCTGATTAAACTGAGAAAAGCAAAACAAAGCAGTTTGGTTGCAAAGCTGCGAGTCATCGCAGGGTTGCCACGGGGAGTAGATCTTCTCATAATAGCAAGGCAATTAATTTTATATTATTTACAGTGGTAATCTGATGAAGGCAATAGTTGCATCAACAGATCTGTAGATTGTCGTGACTAAGGTAGAGTTGCGGAGAAGGTTGGAACAGGTGGTAAATTGCTAAAATGAGAGGGGTAAATTATCAATCGGTTAAATTATAGCCAGTGTATTTATTAATAATCAAGGGGTTATTGAACTGTCCGTCGCATACCCCGTGAC
>CAMLGP010000580.1 GCA_946479535.1 uncultured Bacteroidota bacterium | reverse complement strand
TTGCGTTGATCCGTGCAGAAAAGGCCTATCCTGATTCGCTTTTGAATTACTTTGCAAAGCTGGATGATTACCGGTATGATCTTTATTCAGACCTTAAGGAATTGGACAGGGAATCGAAATTCCCTGTCCAATACAATAATCAGACTGACCTGGCGAAAAGCAAACTGATGGAAGAAAAAACATACGGTGCGCCTGACTCCCTGGTCTTCCTGGATAAACTGCATGCAACTGTAAAGAATAAAAAGGGCTTCATCTTTTTTTACAAATACAAGTCAAAAAAGGACGATGCAGGATGGAAGCTTGCAACGGTAGGTCTGGTTCCGGAGAATGCATCCCAATTTGAATTTGATGAAGATGACGATAACGATGCTGATGATTATAATCCCCTTGAGGATGCTGCTTCCCGCAACCAGTTCAATTTTACGGGATTCAGAGACACGCGCCTGAGATCTGATCAGCCCGTTGAAGATCAGTTGCAAAAGGAATTGAAAAGAATGCTTTATTCAAAGAGAAAAAGTGCAAAGGAATTCTATGAGAAGGAAAGCAATGATAGTTATGATGTGGGGGTGGATGAACCTTAACTATCATAGACCCTTTGGGATAGATGCAATCAATTGCTTTGTGTAGGAAGATCTGGAATGAAAATATACTTCATCTGCCGGTCCGCTTTCTTCAATTTTTCCTTTGTTCATTACCATAATACGGTCACTAATATACCGGACCACAGCAAGGTCATGGGATATAAATACTACGGTAAACCCATATTCCCTTTTCAGATCGTTCAGCAGGTTTAGTACCTGGGCCTGCACACTAACATCCAGCGCAGCCACTGATTCATCGCAAATGATAAAGGAAGGATTCAATGCAAGTGCACGTGCAATAACAATTCGCTGGCGCTGACCTCCGGAAAATTCATGCGGATACCGGTCATAATGATCTGCCTTCAGATCCACTTTTTCCAATAGTTCAATCACTTTTTCCTTTCTTGCTCTTGCCGAAGACAGGATGCCATGTACTTTTAGTGGTTCATTAATCGCGGATCCAATACTTAATCTTGGGTTCAGAGAAGAATAGGGATCCTGGAAAATGAGCTGGATATTCTTACGTAAGGCACGTAATTCGTTCTTATTGATGGCTGTCAGATCTTTGCTATCATAATAGATCCGGCCACTGGTGGGTTCAATCAATCTGAGTAATGCTCTTCCCAATGTTGTTTTCCCACAGCCACTTTCACCCACCAGCCCCATTGTTTCTCCCTTAAATATTTCCAGGCTAACATCATCAACCGCTTTGATATATTCAGAAGCTTTGCCAAACAATGTCTTTCTTGCCGGAAACCACACTGATAGGTGATCCACCTTTACCAGGGGGATTGCCGGATTACTCCCGCCATTCTGCGTAACCAGTGTTTTGTAGTCTTCTTTATCTTTCTTTTTCCCATAAAGGAAATCATTGACAACGGGTAACCGTTCTCCACGCTGGTGATTGATGGGTCTGCAGGCAAGCAGACCCCTGGTATAGGGATGTTGCGGATTCTTGAAAATGGATTGGGTACTGTTCTCTTCAACAATTTCTCCTTTATACATTACGGCAATGCGATCGGCAATCTCAGCCACCACACCCAGATCATGAGAAATAAAGATCACCCCCATTCCATTTTCCTGTTGTAATTCTTTTATGAGATGCAAAATGGTTTTTTGGATTGTTACATCCAGTGCAGTGGTTGGCTCATCGCAGATCAGTAGTGAAGGATGACAGCACATGGCCATCGCTATCATCACACGCTGCTTCTGGCCACCGCTCAGTTCATGTGGATAGCGGTCATATATTTTTTCTGGCATTGGCAATTTTACCCTGGTAAACCATTCAATGGTCTCTTTCCTGGCAATTGCGTTTGAAACCTTACGATGGGCCTGTATGGCTTCCCTGATTTGCTCACCACAGGTCAATACCGGATTCAGGGAGGTCATAGGTTCCTGGAAGATCATGGCAATCTTGTTGCCACGAATATGCTGCAGAGATTGATAATTCAGTTTAAGGAGATCAATTGCTCTTTCTCCTTCTTCAGAAAATAAGATCTCACCAGAAGTATATTCGGCAGGGGGAGAAGGGATCAATTTCAAAACAGAAAGAGAGGTAACAGATTTTCCAGACCCAGATTCACCAACCAGTGCCAGTATCTCCCCCTTGTTAACGGAAATTGAAATATTCTTCAACGCATTGGTGCGAACGGGTGCCCCGGCACCTGACCCGGAAATAAAGTCAACCGATAGATCTTTTATACAAAGGAGGGGATACATTAATTATTCAATCACTTTTATAAAAAGCTTTTTGGGTGGAGTGGGGTAATACGCCATGCAAACCGCACATTGCTTTTGCGCACTGGTAGTATCTATTACAAAATTAAACTCCTGTCCCTGTTCAATGGTTGCTGGAAAAGTACATGGATTTCCCAGCGCAAAAACATTCTGATAAGATTTGTGAGTGGTTTCATCCATCCAGTTACCGGATATGAGGGATGTATCTATACTGCCTTCTACCAGTCTCAACGTATAATTCATGCAAATGGCCTTTATTTCCAGTTTGCCCTTATAGGTTTTGACTTTGTCGGAGTCAATTTTCCTGGCGGTTGCAGAATCAGCGGTCACTTCATTTTTCACATTTGCCTTATTATTACAGTTCTGTGCAGAAACTGTCAGCAGGAATATGCAGGACAAAAAAATAAGAAGTTTCATTGTTCCAAATTGGGTGATACAATCATTTCACTTAAAACTTCAAATGTCGTACCGTTAATCCGTCGTTGATCAACTGTTTTAACGAATCAATGCCAATACGGAGATGGTTTTCAACAAATTGGGTAGTTACACTTTTATCACTTTCTTCGGTTTTAACACCTTCAGGGATCATGGGTTGGTCACTCACCAGCAATAATGCGCCAGTGGGGATCTTATTATAAAATCCTACAGAAAAAATGGTAGCGGTTTCCATGTCAATAGCCATGGCCCTTATTTTCTGCAGGTATTCTTTAAAGGGTTCATCATGTTCCCA
>CAMLGP010000579.1 GCA_946479535.1 uncultured Bacteroidota bacterium | reverse complement strand
TATAAAACATTGATTTACTGTCTATAGTATATTTCCCACAGTCACATTAAAATCATGCATACTATGGTCATTCTCAATGATGTTTTCCAAAACACAGTAAAAATACGGTTTACTGATTTTTAGGTTGAAGATAATTGGCCGTTCATCAGCCCAAAATCCTGTTTGATCTATAAAACGGTTTTAACATTTCCGAAACATTTCGTATTCCCAAAAATGTCTTTATATTTGATCTACGAAAAAAAACGTAGATAATTATTAATAAAAAATTTAACAATGAAACAAGCTATTAAGAGGTTCTCCTTCGTTATCCTTGCTTCAGCTCTGATTGCGCCTGTTGCATCCTTTGCACAGGATAAGGATAAAGAGAAGGATAAGAGTGATAAGAAGGAAAGTGAGCAGATCATCATTACCCGTAAGGGAAATTCTGATGATAAAATGGTGATTGAAATTAATGGCGATAAGGTGCTGGTTAACGGTAAGCCGGTTGATAAGAATAGTGATGATGTCAGGATTCATCGCTCAAAAATAAAAGATGTGTTTGCCTATGGCGGAAATGGCTTTTCTGGCACATGGAATGATAACTTTGCACTGTCTGATATAGATGAGAATCGCGCCATGCTTGGAGTCACTACTGAAAAGGACAGCAAGGGTGCGGAAATTCAAACCGTTTCAAAAGAAAGCGGTGCAGAAAAAGCCGGTTTAAAAAAGGGCGATGTTATCAGTAAACTGGATAACAGTGATATCGATGGTCCGGATGATCTCACGGCTGCCATCAAAAAGCACAAACCAGGCGATAAAGTCTCCGTTACTTATGTACGTGATGGTAAAGAACAGAAAGTAACGGCAGAATTAGGCAAATGGAAAGGAGTAAGACAAAGTTATTCTTATTCCATGCCCAACCTGAACTTTGACCAAATGCCACGTATTCAGTCCTTCCCCCGCATTCAGGGACAGAACTGGAACTGGTCAAGCGGTAGCCCCAAACTCGGCCTGTTTGTTCAGGATGTTGAAGATGGAAAAGGTGTTAAAGTAATTGAGGTTGATGAAGAAAGCAATGCAGCCAAAGCCGGTTTACAGGAAGAAGATGTGATCACAGAGATTGATGGTGTTACCATCACAGGTGCGGATCAGGTTGTTAAGATCGTAAAAGACAGCAAAGACAAGATCTCCTTGAAAATGAAAGTCCAAAGGAAGGGGAAGACAGAGAATTTTGATGTGAAGATCCCGAGGAAACTCAAAACCGCAGATCTCTAGTTATATATATCACGCATGTAGTATCCCCTTCCCGGTTCCCCGGGAGGGGTTTTTATTTACTATCGGCCTGATCAAAATGAGTTATTTTTACAGCTTCGTACATGGCAGAATTACATATATATGAAACAGTCATAGGCCTGGAAGTTCATGCGCAGTTGCTGACAAGATCAAAGTTGTTTTGTGGTGATGCAATAGCCTATGGAGCAGCTCCTAATACCCAGGTGAGTCCCATCACGCTGGCGCATCCGGGCACTCTTCCCAAAATGAATAGAAAGGCCATTGAATACGCGGTCAAAATGGGCCTGGCCTGTAATTGTGATATTGAAAAGAATAATTATTTCGCAAGAAAAAATTATTTATATCCGGATCTTCCCAAAGGATACCAGATATCTCAGCATACAACACCGGTTTGTAAAGGCGGCTATATTTTCATAAAAGTCAATGGAACTGAAAAGCAGATCAGGCTTAACCGCATCCACATGGAAGAAGATGCCGGTAAAAGCATTCATGATGCTGATGATGCAAATACCTGTATTGACCTGAACCGTGCAGGCACTCCGCTAATTGAAATAGTGAGTGAACCTGATCTCCGCAGCGCTGATGAAACCTATGCCTATCTTACTGAACTTAGAAAGCTTTTGCGTTACCTGGATGTATGCGATGGAAATATGGAAGAAGGAAGTCTTCGCTGTGATGTGAACATTTCAGTAAGAAAAGAAGGAGAAACCAGGCTCGGCACCAAGGTTGAAATAAAGAATCTGAATTCCATCCGTAACGCAAAGAGAGCTGTTGAGGTGGAATCCAGGCGCCTGGTAGATATGATTGAAAGAGGCGAGACCATCATTCAGCAGACAAGAGGCTTTGATGCAGACCGCTCAATTACTTTTGCTATCAGGGATAAGGAAGACGCTGATGATTATCGTTATTTCGCCGATCCTGATCTGACTCCTTTTCTGCTGGAAGATGAGTTCATTGAAAGGATCCGGAAAAGTATTCCTCCTTTACAGGAAGAAAGAATTAAGAAATATACCGCTCAGTGGCAATTGTCTGAATATGATGCGCAGGTGCTTACAGAAGAAAAGGAATTGGCTGATTATTTTGAAGCCATTGTTCAACACACTTCCAATTATAAAGCGGCTTCCAACTGGATGACGGGTCCCATAAGATCCTGGCTCAATGAAAAAAATAAGGAGATCGATGCCTTCCCTTTATCAGCTCAGAAAATTGCAGGATTGATCCAGTTAGTGGAAGCAGGAAAACTTAGTTTTTCATCTGCCTCCTCCAGGTTACTACCATACCTGATCCAGCATCCTTCCGCACAGCCGGAACAGGCGGCTATTGATCAGAATCTGATCCAGCAGTCCGATGCTTCATCACTTGAGCCATTGATCGATGAAGTATTGATCAAATATGCTGAAAAAGTTCACGAATATAAAAAGGGGAAAAAAGGCGTTCTTTCACTCTTTGTAGGAGAAGTAATGAAAAGATCAAAAGGTAAAGCCGATCCCAAAGTTACCAACGAACTACTGCTTGAGAAATTAAAATCATAAATAGAATAATAATTAAAAATTCCAAACCGGAAAAGTCCATGTATAAAATTATCCTGGGAGTCCTGTCCATCACCTGGCTGGTTTCCTGCAATAGCAAATCGAGTGAAAATTCATTTACTGTCAATGGCACCATCGCAAATAATGTAGCCAAAAAGATATACCTGGAGGAAGTGCCAGCCACTACCATGCAGCCCAGGCTGGTTGATTCCGCTACGCTGGGGGCAGACGGTAAGTTTACCCTGAAGGC
>CAMLGP010000578.1 GCA_946479535.1 uncultured Bacteroidota bacterium | reverse complement strand
GGTTGAATAAATACGACGGGTATAAATTCATTGTTTACAAAAATGATATTACCGATTCAACCACCCTCAGTCATAATACAGTTCAGGACATCACGGAAGACAGAGAGGGTAATCTCTGGATTGCAACCTGGGGTGGGGGGTTGAATAAATTCGATTGGCGAAAACAAAAATTTGTTCGTCAGAATTTCAGTGTCAGGAATTTTTCAGGCCTCCATAAGGATTATATCAATAAGGTGTTCTGGGATAGTGAAGGAAAGCTTTGGATTGCTACAGAGAATGATGGATTATATTCCCTGGATATTAAATCAAATTCAACCCTGCATTTTATCCATGACGAGATAGATCCATCCAGCTTGTCCAGCAATCAGGTTAAGGATATTGTTGAAGATGGAAGGCATAATCTCTGGTTTGGAACTGGTGGAGGTGGCGTGGAAATGTATGAACGGCAAACAAAAAGTTTTCGTCATTTCCGGCATGATCCGCTTGACTCAACCTCAGTTGCATCTGATGATGATTGGGAATTATACATCGATAGCAAAGACCGGTTATGGGTAGGGACCCGTGGTGAAGGGCTGGATCTTTTTGATCACGCAAAGGAAGAATTTGTTCATTTCAAAAATATAGCTGGTTTTGCAAATAGTATCCAGAGTAATGTAGTCAAGATAATTAATGAAGATGAAAAGGGGAATCTCTGGATTGGAACAGAAAATGGGGGTTTATCAATATACGATAATGAACTGCATAGCTTTGAAAATTACCTGAAAGATGATGCCGATAATACAAGCATTAATAATAATTCCATCTGGTCCATATTGAAAGATGCGAAAGGAACCATGTGGATTGGAACGATGAGTGGAGGTATTAATCTTGTAAACCGGGATGGGGGTAAATTCATCCATCACCGTCATACTTCATCTCCCTTAAGCTTAAGTAATAATAGCGTTCTTTCCATTTTTGAGGACTCCGACGAAAACCTTTGGGTTGGAACGGATGGCGGAGGAATTAACCTGTTTAACCGGGGAAGTGGAACATTTAAGCATTTCCTTCACGATCCAAAAAACACAAACAGCCTTGGTGGTAATTATGTGCTTGATATTATTGAAGATGGTGAAAAGAATTTATGGGTAGGCACCTGGGCAAATGGCGTAACTGTATTCAACAGGCAGAAAAACACATTTAAGCGTTATACTTATGACCCAACTAATCCCACGGGGTTAAGCAGCCCGAATATATGGGCACTATTTAAAGATAGCGAGAATAATATCTGGCTGGGAACCTATGGTGCAGGTATCAGCAGATATAATCCGGTGAATGATCAATTTATTCATTACCGCAGCGATGCCGGGGATGAAGCCAGCCTGGGAAACAATACCATTAACCTTTTCTTTGAGGACAGTCACAAAAATCTCTGGATAGGAACTAATGGTAGCGGACTTGACCTGTATAATAAACAACGTCAAAATTTCACTCATCACGCGCATGATGATAACCACAATAGTATCAGCAATGATAATATCTACTGTGTGGCAGAGGACAAGGAAGGTAATCTCTGGATAGGTACAGACCTCGGTCTGAACAAAATGGATAGGAACGGTCAGTTCACCTCCTATTTTATGAAGGATGGATTACCCAGCAATACCATTGCCGGTATACTGATCGATAAAAAAGGAATACTATGGGTTAGTACATTCAATGGTCTATCAAGATTTAATCCTGTGACCAGAACGTTTACCAATTTTGGCCCTAATGATGGATTGCAATCAAAGGAATTTAAAATGAATTCCTGTTTCATGAGCTGGAATGGTAAAATGTATTTTGGTGGGATCAACGGATTCAATGAATTCCTGCCTGATGATCTGATGGAAAAGAAATTTGATCCGCCATTAGTATTTACAGATTTTCAGATCTTCAACAAACAGGTTCCCATTACCGATGATAAATCATCAATCCTGAAACAATCTATTACGGATACGAGGGAACTGGTAATACCCTATGATCAATCAGTTCTTTCTTTTGAATTTGCAGCCCTAAACTATACAGTGGCGGAAAAAAAGCAGTATGCCTATATGCTGGATGGTTTTGACAGGGACTGGAACTATATCGGCACAAGGCATTCGGCAACTTATACCAATCTGAATCCCGGAGAATATACTTTCAGGGTTAAGAAACTGAATAATGAAGGCACCTGGTCCTTTTCCACTGCAAGTATCAAACTGACTATCACACCGCCTTTCTGGATGACCTGGTGGTTCCGGCTGGGAATGATTTTACTGGTAGCTGGATCCATAGTTGGATTTTATCGCTGGAGGGTCAGGACCATCAAAGCTCAGCGCGCCAAGCTGCAGAAGCTGGTACATGAACAAACTCGTCAATTGATCCAATCCAGCCAGGAGGAACAGAAAGCAAGGCAGGAAGCCGAACTGGCACGTATAGAGACAGAAGAGGCAAATATAGAATTGGAGAGAAAGAATAAGGAACTGGAGCAATTCGCCTACGTGGCATCTCATGACATGCAGGAACCCCTGCGTACCACTACCAGCTTTGTTGATCTGTTGCAAAAGCAATACAAAGGAATGCTGGATCCCAAAGCTGATAAATACCTTTCTTATATTTCCCAGTCTTCAGACAGGATGAAAGTACTTATTAAGGACCTTCTTGATTTTTCAAGGATAGGAAGAAAAGGTAATCTGGAGAGAGTAGATAGTAACAATGTAGTAAATGAAGTACTGGCTGATCTGGCATTTGCAATTAAAGAATCAGGAGCCAGCATCACCACACAAAATCTTCCTGTGATCTGTGCTTATCCTACTGAAATAAAGCAGTTGTTCCAGAACCTGCTGATCAATGCAATAAAATTCAGGAAGCCCGGAATTCCACCACAGATACAGATATGTGTTCTAAAAACAAAAGATGGATGGGAATTCAGCGTAAAAGATAACGGAATAGGAATAGATAAAAAATATAACGACAAGATTTTTGTCATCTTCCAGCGGTTACATAACAGGACTGAATATGAAGGATCAGGGATTGGTCTTGCACACTGCAAGAAAAT
>CAMLGP010000577.1 GCA_946479535.1 uncultured Bacteroidota bacterium | reverse complement strand
GCCTGCGATTATCTGGGAATTCATGCAACGCTTTGAAATTAGTCCTTCAAAAGAAAAAGAAAGCAGGTTTGCCCAGGGACTCTATGGTTACACAACCTTTGATGCAGTGCAGTTTTTTGATACCATCCATTTCTCAGACAAGTCTTCAGCAGGAGTAGCCAGTTTACGTTACAGACTTTACCAGTATGTTTTGGCTTTCAATCATTTTAAAGATGAACTGTTCATTTGTGAAAACCAGGTAAAGGGAGTAGAAAGTGAACTGGAAGCGCTGGAGTCACTGATCAGAAGTAAAGATGTACCTGTTTATCCGTTTGCTCCCAAGGGTGATGAATCTTCAAATATTACCAATGAGGAGTATAAAGAGATTGTGAACAAGGGAATCCAGAGCTGTCACCGGGGAGATGTTTTTCAGATCGTACTCAGTCGCCGCTTTCAGCAATCCTTCACTGGTGATGAGTTCAATGTGTATCGTGCCTTGCGTAGCGTCAACCCTTCTCCTTATTTATTCTTTTTCGATTATGGCGATTACAAACTGATGGGTTCTTCACCAGAATCTCAACTGATAATTAATAACCAGCAGGCGGTGGTGCATCCCATTGCAGGTACTTATAAGAGAACTGGGGATGATGAAATAGATGCGCGTGAAACTGAACGCCTCCTTAAAGACGCGAAGGAAAATGCGGAACATGTAATGCTGGTTGATCTGGCACGTAATGATCTTAGCAGAGTTTGTGATGATGTAACAGTTGCTCATTATAAACAGGTGCAATACTACTCTCATGTTATTCATCTGGTAAGTGAAGTAACGGGTAAAGTAAGAGCAAACAGTAATCCTTTTGAATTAATGGCCAAAACATTTCCGGCAGGTACATTAAGCGGGGCTCCCAAATTCAAGGCAATGGAACTGATCGATAAATATGAACCTACTGCAAGAAGCTATTATGGTGGGGCTATTGGTTTTGTTGGATTTGATGGCAGCTGTAACCATGCAATTATGATCAGAACTTTTCTGAGCAGGAATAACACTCTTGTTTATCAGGCAGGGGCAGGCATTGTTGCAGCCAGTAATCCGGAAAGTGAATTACAGGAAGTGAACAATAAGCTGGGGGCTTTGAAGAAAGCGATCCTGCTGGCAAAAGATATAACTCAATAAAATAGTAAAGTGGCTAGAATACTGGTTTTTGATAATTACGATTCTTTCACCTATAACCTGGTGCACCTGGTTGAGAAGATACTGCATCAAAAAGTTGAAGTGCACCGGAATGATAAGTTACCGCTGGAAAAAGTAAAGGACTTCGATAAGATCATATTATCTCCCGGACCTGGCATTCCTGAAGAAGCAGGATTATTACTCCCCCTGATCAAAGAATATGCTTCCTCTAAATCTATATTAGGTGTATGTCTGGGTCACCAGGCAATAGGAGAAGCCTTTGGTGGGAAGTTGATCAACCTGAGCACCGTTTATCACGGTGTGGCTACACCCGTTACCATTAACAGAAAGGCCTTGAATGGGAAATCCTCTCCTTCCCGTGATCTGTTTAAAGGGTTGCCTGATGTGTTGGAGGTGGGCCGGTCCCATAGCTGGATTGTAGCAGATGAAGATTTCCCGGCAGATCTGGAAGTGACAGCAAGGGATGAGAATAATTACATTATGGCCATGCATCATAAAAATTATGATGTACAGGGCGTACAGTTCCATCCGGAAAGTGTTTTGACGCCAAAGGGCGAGGAGATAGTGAGAAACTGGCTTGGCGCTTAAATGAATTGAGAATATGAAAAAGATATTACTATACCTGTTTGAACACAAAACCCTGAGCCGGGAGCAGGCCAGGGATGTGCTGGTCAATATTGGCAAAGGGGTTTATAATGAGCACGAGGTAACAGCATTCATGACTGTTTACCTGATGCGCAGCATTACTATTGAAGAATTACAGGGCTTTCGTGATGCACTGTTGGAGTTATGTGTTGCAGTGGATCTGAATGGATTTGAAACCATTGATATTGTTGGTACGGGAGGAGATGGCAAAAATACTTTCAATATCTCCACATTAAGCTGTTTTGTAGTTGCAGGAGCCGGACAAAAAGTTGCCAAGCATGGCAATTATGGCGCTTCTTCCATAAGCGGAGCTTCCAATGTGATGGAACAACTGGGATATAAGTTCAAGAATGATCCTTCAGCACTCAAAAAGGAAGTAGAGATTGCCAATATATGCTTCCTTCATGCGCCCTTGTTTCATCCTGCATTAAAAACTGTTGGTCCAATCCGCAAGAATCTGGCTATGCGTACCTTTTTCAACATGCTGGGACCAATGGTAAATCCATCTCATCCACGGTTTCAGCTGGTAGGGGTGTTCAGCCTGGAAATGGCCAGGATATATAATTACCTGCTGCAGCAGACGGAACGTGCCTTTACCATTATTCACAGTCTTGATGGTTATGACGAGATCAGCCTTACCAATGATACCAAAGTGATCACTAATAAAGGAGAAAGCATCATGACCCCGGAGCAGCTTGGTAAAAGAACCGTAGAACCAAAAGATATTCAGGGAGGATCAACAGTGGAAGAATCTGCAAAGATATTCTTGCAGATCATCAAAGGAGAGGGAAGCTGGGCGCAAAATGCAGTGGTGCTGGCAAATGCAGCGATGTCGTTATATTGTACGGGTAATTATAAGAGTTATGATGATGCCTACGCGGCTTCGGTTGATAGCCTGGAAAGCGGAAATGCGCATGGTGCTCTGAAAAAACTAATCAGTCTTCAGTAATGGATATACTTGAGCAGATCATAGAATATAAAAGGTCAGAAGTTGAAAAACGGAAAGCTTCAGTAAGTGTCAGTCAGCTTCAGGCAAGCCCGCTTTTCAAAAGACCCACTCTTTCACTAACGCAATCATTGCTGGATGAAAATAAGACAGGGATCATTGCAGAATTTAAGAGAAAGTCGCCATCAAAAGGAAATATCAATATTTCAGCAGATGTTTTGAAAGTGACAACCGCTTACACCCGGTATGGCGCTTCAGGGTTATCTGTGCTCACTGATCAGCATTTTTTTGGAGGTA
>CAMLGP010000576.1 GCA_946479535.1 uncultured Bacteroidota bacterium | reverse complement strand
CCATGTCCCGTGCATGGTGATAAGGGATGCATGGAAGGGATTACTCCGGAAATGATAGTGAGCAAGGTAGAGAGCCTGCTGTAGTGATTAACTACAACAGGCAACAATATATTTATTACATTTAGAAGAATGCTGCAACCATCTTCAGGTACCAGGGCTTTTCCTTTTTGGGATAGAAAAGCGGGTATGCGGTTTCAGCCTGAATTGCACTCAATATTTCTGATGCTACCTGCTCTTTTTCTTCAGGGCTGAGATTGATCTCATCAGTAGTGCAGGATAACCAGGTTTGAATCTGTCTTGTTTCAGAAGGAAGGGCTTCTCCGTTGATATACCGTTCCAGTTTCTGATGTAAAATTTCTGTTTTCATAATAGGTCATTTTAAGGTAGGGTATGAAATGGGGGATTAATTTAGTCGCGCAGTAACCGCGTTGAACAGCCATTTCACATTAGCTAATGTAGCTTCTGCATGACTTTTTCTACGCAATGTTTGCTGCTTTGCGGTTTCTTCCGGTTTGGCAATTACATGTTTCTTCATAACTGGCTGTTTGGCCTGCTGAAGAGAATTAACGCTAAATCCCGGAAGTATTTCGTCTGCGATGATCTGACTGTTTAATTCAGTAGTGAGACGGGTATTCAGGCTTTTAATAACCGCCTGTCTTACCTCGGCATAGAGATGGCTGGATAAGGTGAAATTGGCAGGCCATGTGAATCTTTTCTCCCAAAGGTCCCTGAAGATATCCCGTACAATCTGACGGGCATCATCAGAGGAGCGCAGTTTGCGGAGAGAGTATATATACAGGTTATACCAATGCCTGCGGAAAAGCTCTTCAAAAGCGTCTGTGTCGTTATTACGAAGGCTGTCAATAAGTTCCTGATCGGAAGTGAAATTCCTGCTCATAGAGTATACATTAATAGATAGTTAAACAAACAATTCTTGGATCTTGGAATTGTTTTCGCAGGAATTGGGAAAATTAAAACTGGATAGAGGAGGAAATTTTTCGAGAGGAGTTTGGAATCGTATCTGGTGCTAAACTAATCAAACCGGGGATTGCGGCAAAGGATTAAAAGGTAAATTTCTTGAAAATAGGGGTTTTACTATACCTGTTTTCTTATAAGATATTGGCGATCATAGGGGTTTGTAGAAAGGCTTAATTGTAAAAGATTTGTAAAGCGAACAGCTTCTAAGCCAGGGGGACGTTAGCCCTTATTTTCAGGCAATCCTCAAGAATGGCTTTCCCCCCTGCTCTGTGGATTGCACCATCAACACCTCCACCTCCCAGTAACGATGTGTTAGCTGCATTAACAACTGCATCAACCCGGACTTTGGTAATATCTCCCTTTACTAATTCAATCATTTTGGAATAAAAATTAAAGAGGTGTTTCCTCCTGGGTAGCTTATTGCAATACCGGCTCCATGCAGGTTAAAGGGCTTGGTTATTTACCAGACTAAGGTAAATCCTTTTGTCTTGGTTTCTATTAATTTGCCTTACTCTCAATGCTGTGATTTTCATTTATTTAGACCCAGATACTATTTTTAGAGGCAGATAGGGGTAAATAGCCGCTCAGTTGTTATTAGTTAAATTACTTTTGAGCGCAGCTTTAATTTTAGATCAGGGATCACGAGCCGTCAGAATGGACTTACAAAACGAAACCATCACAGCACTCCTGGCAAAAAGGGATGAAGGCACCTTTGAACAGGTTTTTAAAACCTATTTTAAGAGCCTGCACGCCTATGCCTTTAACATTCTGAAAGATTCAGACGAAGCTGAGGAAGTGGTACAACAGGTTTTCTTCAGGCTCTGGGAGCGAAGCGGAAGCCTTTCGATCGAGGGATCCGTGGCGGCCTATCTCTATCGCGCTGTGCACAATGAAAGTTTGAACCTGCTGAAACATGAGAAAGTGAAAACAACTCATCGTTTACACGTAGCCTATAGTATGAAAAACGAAACAGATCAGGCCTCAAAAAAACTTACGAGCGGGGAACTGGAGAAAAAACTGCATGTAGCTCTCAATGAACTTCCTGAACAATGCAGGACTATCTTTCAACTTAGCCGCTTCAATGAATTGAAATACCGGGAAATTGCCGATCAGCTTGGAATATCCATCAAGACCGTGGAAAACCAGATGGGCAAAGCCTTAAAATTACTCAGGATAAAACTGGTTGATTTTTTACCCTTCATTCTTTTATTTTTTACCACCTAATACCCAACACCCTGGAACAACAATTCAACCATATTACCGATGACCTGCTGGTGAAATACCTGCTGGGTGAAGCATCCGAACCGGAGAAACAGGCTGTGCTTGCCTGGGTTGCTGCGGATGCTTCCAATCGGCAATATTTCAACCAGTTCAAACTGATCTGGGATACCAGCAAGGACCTGGCCTTGCAATCATCCGTTGATGAAAACAGGGCATGGCAGAGATTTCAGCAGCGCGTCCATCAAAAACCTGCTGCCCCGGTAAAGAAAATAAGTTACTCATTCTTTCGTGTGGCCGTTGCTATTGCATTATTGATCGGTTTAAGCTTTGGGGGTTATTTCCTGTATGTTTCAATGCAACCAGTTAAAGACCTTGTGGTATATACAGAGAGCCAGGTGATAAAAGATACCCTTCCAGATGGTTCCCAGGTTACCCTCAACAAACGCAGTCTCCTTTCCTATCCTCCTAAATTCAAAGGCAATAAACGTGAAGTGGTTCTAAAAGGTGAGGGTTTCTTTAATGTGACCCCCAATAAGAAAAAGCCTTTTATCATTCATGCTGGTGAAACAGATATCACTGTTGTGGGAACCTCCTTTAATGTCAGGAATATTGATGGCAACACAGAAGTGGTGGTGGAAACCGGAATTGTTCGTGTTACAAAAAATGGCCAAACCATTGTGTTGAAAGCTGGCGAGCGTACAACGGTAAATGCAGAATCAAAAACACCTGTAAAGGAAGAAGTGACCGATAAGCTCTATAATTATTACCGTACAAAGGAATTTGTTTGTGATGACACACCTGTATGGAAATTGATTGATGTGATCAATGAAGCTTATGATGTGAATATTCAGATTAAAAATGAGAAA
>CAMLGP010000575.1 GCA_946479535.1 uncultured Bacteroidota bacterium | reverse complement strand
AACTGATGGAGTGGTTAATTTTTCAACATTTATCCAGGAAAATCAGCAGTTAAAACAGGACCAGACCCTGGCATTTATCAACCCGGATAATTCAAGTTTTTATGTAGAAGCTGTCATACCGCAAAATAAATTTGGCAAGGTTAAAAAAGGTCAGCAAATATGGTTAAAGCTCCAGGCCTACCCCTATGAGGAATTTGGCAAAGTAAAAGGTCAAATAGAATTTATTAGTAGTATATCGTCCGACAGCGGCTACCTGGCAAAAATAAGTTTGCCCGGAGGCCTGAATACAACCTATAAACGAACTCTTCAATACCGAACAGGACTAACTGGACAAATTGATATTATCACCAATAAACGACGCTTATCGGAAAGGTTTTTCAACAACTTCACAAAGCGACTTGACTGATCACATCCTCGGATTGCCTGGCTTTCGCGGATTCGCAAAGGTATTCGCCCCTCTTGTTTTCAATTTCCGACGCCAGACCTTATCTACCGCAGACACATATAAATAATTAAAGTCTGGTCCGCCAAAGCATACATTGGATACCTGGCCTTTGGAAGGTGGTGGCGCAATGATCGCATTCACCCGACCTAACTGATCCAGTATCTGAATACCAATTCTTGAAGTACAATATACTCTTCCGGCAGTATCACATTTCAAACCATCAGACCAGGCATTTTCACCAGTATCAGGTTCATGCAGCCAGCCATATTTTTGTTTGAACTGAAGTGTTCCATCAGCCTTTATGTTATATGCCCATATCCAATGGGAAGTAGATTCTGTAATAAACAATTGCGTTTGATCAGGTGAAAGCGTTAGACCATTTGCAAAAAGCAAACCTTCATCCACTACCTGCTTTTGTCCGTTTGGACGGATCAGCCAAATTTTACTTGGATTGGTATTTCCATTGGGAGCTGTTACATAAATATTGCCATTATGGGCCACCACAATATCATTGCCATTGATACTGTCTGCTACCACTGTTGCTTTCCAGTTTTTATCATAACTTATTACCTGGCGGGTACCACCAGCAACAGTATACATTTTTCCATCTGGGCCGAATGAAGTACCACTGGCTCTTTTGGAATCAATATTCATTGTGGTCAGCTTACCATCCAATCCTATCTTATAAGTCTTTGAATTGGGAATATCCTGGTAGAATACTTCACCGGCTTCGTTGGCAGCCGTACCTTCAGAAAATCCATAACCCTCTCCTACCAGTTCCCAATCTTCACCAGGGATCAGCAGATCAGAGAGGAATTGGTTCTTTGAATTTCCTCTTGCAACAGGCTTTGGCCAATCCTTCCACAGCCAGCGCATGGCTTGCGGGAAATAAGCCGTACCCATATTACCATTATGTCCGCCTTCTCCCCATACATGATTTACTTCATAACCTGCAAACTGGAAGGAACGTTCCATCATTTGATTGACCATCCACCAATCTCCGGCATATATGTTAAGATCATTGCTTCCATCCTGTAAAAAGATCCGGAATGGCTTTGGCTCATATTTGCGGATAAGGATTGGGTAACGATCACCACCCCTTAATCCGGTATAAGTTCCAATAGCACTGAATACACGGGAAAATTCTTCAGGCCTTTCCCATGCAGCAGTAAATGCAGCGATGGCACCACTGCTTGATCCGCCAATAGCGCGATCATTACCATTTTTAGATAACCGTATGGCGCGGCCATCGCTTGTTTTCTTCGTTTCTACTTCGGGTAATATTTCAGTCAGAATAAAACGCGCATAGGCATCGCCTAATCCGTCATATTCAAAACTCCGGTTGAATCTTGTTTGAGCATTTGAGGGATCATCAGCGTTAACCCGTCCCGGTGTAATAAATACCCCAATGGTAATGGGCATTTCATTTTTGGCAATAAGATTATCAAACACAGTTGGTGCCTTCCATTGAATGCCATCCTGGTTCACATAAACGCAGGCTGGTTTATCAGCACGATATTGTGCCGGTACATAGATCCAGTAGTCTCTCGTGGTTCCGGGAAATATGGCAGAATGATCAAAGGTGAATTTCATTACTTCTCCTTTGGGAACGCCGGCTTGTACTGTTGATGCCGGATCAGCCGGATATTGTTCTGCAGGTGCCTGGGCAAATATTGAAAATGAGGCCAGGATTAAAATGGCTAGCAATAACTGTTTCATGAAGCGTTGTTGTCAATAACCATCGGGATTGTCCCGGTAGCTATCGGGATGGTTTATTAATAATCATGAATGTATTAATTATTTCTGACAACTCAATTCAACCATCCAATTCAACAGTTGAAACAGCCTTGAATGGTTGCCATTATCCCTCTCGGATATTTTTGTCCCTTAAAACCAGCATCATGAACCTGAGAATATTCGCATTATTATTATTGGCCGCAATGCCTGTTGCATCCCAGGCACAATTGGGAGGCAAATTGTTCAATAAAGTAAAGAACAAAGTAGACCAGCGTGTTGATCAAAAAGTAGACACACAGATAGATAAATCCCTCGACGAAATAGAAGGTAAAAAGCAAACCGAAACAGCAAAACCGGCAGAGACTTCTTCCACTCAACCAGAACCAGAAACAAAACCAGCTGATCCGGGTTTAAAAAGCTTTGCCAAATATGATTTTGTTCCGGGTGAAGTGGTGATCTATTCCAATGATTTTGCCACTGATACTATGGGTGAGCTTCCCACTGGCTGGAATACGAGCGGCAATGGAGTGGTTTCTACCATCAGTTCACTGAAAGGAAACTGGTTACAACTTTATCAGAATTCAGCCTTTTTGAGTGATAACACAGCGGCCTTTTCAGACAATTATACTGTTGAGTTTGATCTTGTACTTTGTTTTTGTATTGGGCTCCGCTCACTCAGATCTGAATCTGACTCCGTTCTGAACCTGGTGAGGTTTTGCCACGTTGTGCGAAACAAAACGCCATTACGAAGAGCTCATTAGCGAGTGCGATGGCGTCGGCGGTGCGCAACACAGCGATCAAGCGCATTCAGGGCGTACGTAGCGTGAAAGCGCGTGTTCTGCGCGTGCCGCTCATGTGCGTGTTGTGACGACAGGATGTGCGCGAG
>CAMLGP010000574.1 GCA_946479535.1 uncultured Bacteroidota bacterium | reverse complement strand
TTGACAAATCGGATAAAAGGACCCTGCTGCTAAAAGGAGTCATCTGCTATTGTGTTTGTGTGGCCCTTCTGGTGCTGATCACCTCACCATTTTTTGAAAGTAAACTGGAAGTCAAAACGCTGGAGTATCTGTTCTATGCAGTTATTTTCTTTACCGGCGTTATAAGAGCATTCACTGGCCCTACAACCCATGCCATCATTGCCCAATTGGTGCCGCGCAACCAGCTTCAATATGCAGCCAATATCAGTTCATCAAGCTGGCTCACAGCATCCATTCTGGGACACGCTTCTGCTGGATTTTTCATCTTCTGGTTTGGAGTCAATACAACTTTCTGTATCATACTCGGCTATGTGATCATTGCCTCTTTATTATTATCTCGAGTAAAAAGAAAGCCGGTTGCCATACCTGCCGGCACCGTAGGTGCATGGGAAAGTGTGAAAGAAGGCCTGCAATATGTATTTAAGAATAAGATATTACTGGGAGCTATTTCACTGGACCTTTTTGCCGTATTGTTTGGCGGCGCCACGGCGCTAATCCCGGAATTTACTTCTGTAATATTAAAGGTTGGCCCCATTGGTTTCGGATGGCTCAATGCGGCTATCGATATTGGTTCTGTAATTACGATTATTACGCTTACACTAATCCCCATGCGAAGGAACCAGGGATACAAATTATTATTTGCAGTAGCAGGTTTTGGTGTCTGCATTATCGTCTTTGGACTTTCAAGCATATACGCTATTTCCTTCCTTGCTCTGCTTTTAGCAGGTATGCTGGATGGGATCAGTGTACTGGTTAGGGGAACCATACTCCAGCTAAGTACACCAGATCAGATGCGGGGAAGAGTATCTTCTGTTAATTCCATGTTCATCAATTCTTCCAATGAACTGGGCCAATTTGAAAGCGGGGTAATGGCCAGGGTAATGGGGGCAGCTCCTTCTGTGATCTTTGGAGGCAGCATGACCCTACTGGTGGTGATCCTCACCTGGCTGATGGCGCCCAGGCTCAGAAAGTTCGAATATTGATCACTGGCCTGCTGCCATCAATTTTTCCAGCACATAATAGGTAATAGGACAGAAAGTAGAATTCTTCAATGTTAACGGTTGCCGTTTAATGATCACATCCTCATCAGTATAGGGAAACCGTTGGCAATCAGATGGTCGCTGGTCATAAATGCTGCACAAATTATCTGCACCCAGGAAAGGACAGGGCAATGATTTTACCACAAAATCACCCTCCTCATCTACTTTCAGGTACTTTTCAATAAAATCACTTTCCCGCATTTGCAGATGTTTGCTGATCCGCTTGATATCCGGGGTTTTGAATCTGGGCGAGTAGTTCTTACAGCAATTGGCACATTTCAAACAGTCTACTTTTTCAAACGCCTCCTTGTGCAGTTCAGGCAACTGATTCAATACCTTATTCTTGGAAGCCCTTTGCAGGTATTGTTTGTACAGTTTCTGCCGTTCCTTCGACTTCTTTTCCCAGTTATGGAGTATATCACCTGCCATGGCTGCAAGTTAACCAGATACTCACACTCTCCGTTAGGCTCATTTTTTATCCCTTCCCTATCGTAACTTTGCAGCGCTTTAGCCACAATGCATCTCTAAGGGAAGGAGTATTTGACTGGAATTCCGGTCATTATATTTCCCGAATTAAAAACAAATCACATACATGAGCCTTTTTGAACATCAGTCTAATGAGTTTATACCGAGGCATATCGGACCCAATGAACAGGAAACGAAGCAAATGCTCAAGACCATTGGCGTGTCTTCCGTTGATGAACTGGTAAATCAAACTGTACCTTCTGGCATACGCATGGACCATACGCTGAGGATTCCCGCAGCCATGGGTGAGCATGAATACCTGGAACATATCAAGGAGATCTCTCTTCGCAATAAAACTTTCACAAATTATATCGGGCAGGGTTATTATGATACCATTGTGCCTTCTGTGATTCTCCGGACCGTTTTTGAAAACCCGGGCTGGTATACCCAATACACTCCTTACCAGGCTGAAATTTCACAGGGACGCCTGGAAAGCCTGCTGAATTTTCAAACCATGGTCAGTGATCTCACCGGCCTTCCAATCAGCAACGCTTCATTGCTTGATGAAGCAACTGCTGCTGCAGAAGCCATGACCATGTTCTTTAATTCACTGAACAAACAGGACCATATTGAGCGCCACCGGTTCTTTATTGATAAAGAAATATTCCCCCAAACCAAAGATGTTCTTCTCACTCGCGCTATTCCTGTAGGAATTGAACTGGTAATAGGTGACTACAGGGAAGCATCACTGGATCAGACTTATTTTGGGGCCATTGTTCAATATCCCAATGACAAGGGAGTAATTGCAGACTATCGTTCCTTTATTTCTCAAGTACATGAAAATGGTGGATATGTTGTAATGGCAACAGATCTGCTGGCATTGACCCTTCTTACACCTCCCGGTGAACTGGGAGCCGATTGTGCTGTTGGATCCGCACAACGTTTTGGCGTTCCACTTGGGTATGGTGGCCCCCATGCTGCATTCTTTGCTGCAAAGGATGATTTCAAACGCAGCATGCCGGGACGGATCATTGGTGTCAGCATCGATGCCCAAAACAATCGTGCCTTACGCATGGCCTTGCAAACACGGGAACAGCATATCAAAAGAGAAAAAGCAACTTCCAATATTTGCACAGCCCAGGCACTCTTAGCTAATATGGCTGCCATGTATGCCGTTTATCATGGGCCTGATGGATTGAAGCAGATCGCCAAACGTGTTGCCCTGCTTACCCAGACCTTTGCAGAAGCTATCCTGGAAAGGGATTTTGAACTGGTATCTGATCAGTTCTTTGATACCATTATTGTAAAGACAAAAGACGTGAGTGCCATTCGCGCCAAAGCTGAACGTCAGCAAATCAATCTTCGTTATTTTGACAACAGGCTTATTGGTATCTCACTTGATGAAACAACTACGCCAGATTCCCTGTATGATCTGATCAACTGTTTTGAGAATGATGAAGACCCTGTCACCTTCGATATCAATTATGACGATGATCTTTCTCATATCCCTCCTTCACTCATAAGAACAACAC
>CAMLGP010000573.1 GCA_946479535.1 uncultured Bacteroidota bacterium | reverse complement strand
TTGCATTCCGAAATGCAAAAGAAAATGGGACCACTTTACTGGAGTGGCAGGGGAAAACCAATCCAAACATGGTTGAATTGAAAAATTTGAGGCTTGATAAAGACAAACCAAACAGTTTTGCTGCGGATCAATTACGATTTACCATGGACCATTTCCTTTATATCAGCAATAAGGGGAAGAAATTTGATGCTGGTGATGGGCAACTGGAAGCCCAGATCAGCCAGTTGGCATTCTCAAAAAATGACGCGGAAGCCTGGGACTGGCAGGGAAATGTGGCAAGTCTTGCTGCCCGCAATTTTGTAGTAGACAGCATTGGAAAAAGAGATGGTACGCTTTCCATTGAAAAAGCACAATTAAATGATCTTTCCATCAGTTCTTCTTTATTATTAAATATGAGAGAACTGGTAAGCAGGAATACCCGGTTCAATCTGAAAGAAGTTACAGGATCATATCACGATGCTGTTGATCAGTATAACTGGTTTAATGCAGGTTATGATAAACGAAACAAGCTGCTTACTGTTGATTCATTTACTTACCGGCCAACTGCTGAGCGGGATGAATACATCAAAGCCAAAGGTTACCAGACGGATTACATGATGGCTAAAACCGGCGCAATTTCAATCGGCCCATTTGATGTAGAACGATTTAGCAGAGATACCATACTCGATCTGGGAGTAGTAACAATCAATGATGCATTTTTAAACAGTTACAGGGATAAGCGAATGCCAAGGCAGACAGGGGTTGTCCGGTTGTTACCAGCCAGTATGCTTAAAACGATAGGTACGCATTTGCAGGCTGATACAGTCAATATCAAAAACACTAATATCGTATACCAGGAAGTAAATGAGAAGACAGGCATTGCAGGAAAAATTACCGTCAATAGACTGAATGGTACAGTATCACATTTACGAAATTTTGACCTTGGAGGAACCGACAGTCTTACTATCAGGGTCAGCGGTTATTTACAGGATACCATGTTTGCACGGTTGCAATTGAGAGAATCTTATACAGATACATTGGGAGGATTTCTGCTGACTGGACAAATGGGCCCTGCAGATCTTACCCTGCTCAATCCTGTGCTGGCGCCTTTGGCAAACGCAGAATTGAGATCAGGAAAACTGGATACCATGAGCATGCGGGTAGTGGGCCGTGAGTATCTGGCTTTTGGTGAAATGAAAATGTATTACCATGATCTGAAGATCCGGGTTAAAAGGCCGGATAACAAACGCACCCTATTAACCAGTCTCACAACTTTCTTCGCCAATACGCTGATAAAAAATGACAATAAGAATCGGACGGGTACAGTGTTCAATATTCGCTGGCGCGATAGATCTGCCATTAACTACCTCGTAAAAATTGCCCTGAGTGGAATGACCAGCAGTGTAGGTGTGAAACGCAATAAAAAGCTGATCAGGAAATACGAGAAAGAGATTCGGAGCAAACAACTACCACCGGTAATCTTGTAATTCAAAGGCATATTGCTTTTGCCGGGGTGCCATATTATTCGGAAAATTATTTACTCTATTTCCGGTTTATCAATTAATTATAAGAAGCAGAAAGAAAAATAAGTGAAATCTTTATTTTGGCACACCAACTAAGATGTCTACTCTTATGTGCTTCCTTTTAAATTTGTATCTTCACTCATCAGAATAGTTGTTTAGCTAACTAATTTTAAGGAAAGATATTTTTATGAAAAGAACAATCAAAAAGATTGCAGTATTAGGAAGTGGTGTGATGGGTTCAAGGATTGCCTGCCATTTTGCAGGAGTTGGTTTACAGGTATTATTGCTGGATATGGTTCCGAAAGATGCTGCTGAGAGTACAAAACCTGCAGAAAGAAACAAGCTGGTGAATGATGCGCTTACTGCTGCTATTAAAAGCAACCCCTCTCCTGTTTTTGATAAAGATGTGGTAAAGAAAATAACCACGGGCAATTTCGATGATAACATGAAGGAAATTGCCAATTGCGACTGGATCCTTGAAGTGGTTGTAGAAAGACTGGATATCAAGAAACTCATTTATGATAAGGTAGAAAACTTTCGCAAACCAGGTACGCTGGTTACATCCAACACATCAGGTATTCCCATTCACCTGATGACGGAAGGCAGGTCAGATGATTTTAAAAAACATTTCTGTGGAACTCACTTCTTCAATCCACCAAGATATCTGCGGTTACTGGAGATCATTCCCACACCGCATACAGATCCTGAAGTAACATCCTTTCTGATGAACTACGGAGATCTGATCCTTGGCAAGAGAACTGTGTTAGCCAAAGACACACCGGCATTCATCGCCAACAGGATTGGTGTGTATGGCATTATGGCAATCTTTGGATTGATAGACAAAATGGGATTAACCATTGATGAAGTGGATGCATTGACAGGCCCAATTATTGGCCGTCCCAAATCAGCCACCTTCCGTACGGCTGATGTGGTTGGAATTGATACCCTGGTGAAAGTGGCGAAAGGGGTTCAGGATAATTGTCCGAATGATGAAGCAAAGGATACATTTACCATACCAGGCTGGTTAAACAAAATGGTTGAGAATAACTGGCTGGGTGATAAGACCGGCCAGGGGTTCTTCAAGAAAACAAAAGGCAGTGGCGGAGAAAAAGAGATCCTTACCCTGAATCTTAAAACAATGGAATATGGCGCAAGGCTAAAACCAAAATTTGCATCAGTTGAGACTGCCAAACCCATTGATGATCTAAATCAGCGCCTGAAGATCCTGGTTGGTGCACAGGACAAGGCAGGAGAATTTTATCGTCATTTCCACTACGGACTGTTTTCCTATATCTCACATAGGATACCTGAGATAAGTGATGAACTCTACCGCTTGGATGATGCCATGATGGCTGGCTTTGGATGGGAGATCGGTGCTTTTGAAAGTTGGGATGTACTGAATGTGGCAAAAACCACTGAAGCCATGAAACAGGCAGGATATAAAGCAGCTCCCTGGGTAGAAGAAATGCTGGCAGCAGGTAATAAATCATTTTATAAAGTAGAAGGCGGCAAAAAATACAGCTATGACCCTGCCTCCAAAACCTATAAGGCCTTACCGGGAGGTGAAGCATTTA
>CAMLGP010000572.1 GCA_946479535.1 uncultured Bacteroidota bacterium | reverse complement strand
ATTCCTTGTGTCTCCGGTACGGGTATCTATGATATGCAATCCTCCTGCATAAGCTGCCAGCCGGTGACTGTCCAGCCATACAAGGCCCATTACCAATTCTGAAGGGAGAGAATTACTGTTGGCATTACTATGGAACTGGACGAAACTGCTTCCGTTATAGCGATTAATACCAGCAGTAGTGCTCATCCAGATATAGCCGATGGAATCCTGGGTAATGCCCGTCACAACGTTATGTGATAAGCCATCTTCCTTCTTGTAGCGGGAAAAAATCTTTTCATTGATCTCCTGTGCCACAAGACTGTGTTGAACACTAGTGAGAAAGAAAAAGGTTAACAGTAGCTGGACTATTGGTTTACCCGGATGCATGAGAACGCCGTCGCTATTTGGGTTAAAGTTAAATACCATACCAGGTATAAAATATCACTGAAAGAGGGGAGATTGGAGTTTTGACCGAAAGGGAACAGTGTACTACCGTTTATCATGTGATTCAAACCGTTAGCATTTACAATCAGAAAAAAATAGTTCCTGAGGCAACCATTCCGATGGAAAAAAAGCAATTACCGATGGGTAAAGTGGACTTCAAAGGGAAACCATACTGTTTACCTTGCCCCTGTCAAATTGCAACCTTAAAAACACGTAAGACTTATATGCTAAAATTCAGAAACGCGCGCTTTGCGGCAGGCATTTTCATTTGCCTGTTGCTTACCAGTCAACAAGCTTCCTCACAAAATAAAGCGATCAAACCAACTTCGGTAGACACGGCTTCTCCCGGTTTCGAAAAAGATTTTTTGGAATTAACCAGTGTGGTATTGGGATCAAGATCCCGTACTCCCAGAAGCAAAATAGCTACACCGGTACCGGTAGATGTGATACGTACGAAAGATGTAAAACCATTCGCACAGGTGGATGTATCACAGATGCTGACTTATAGTGCACCTTCCTTCCAGTCAGCCAGGCAAACCATTGTAGATGGAACAGACCATATTGATCCTGCGGGATTGAGAGGTTTGGGCCCGGACCAGACACTGGTACTGGTGAATGGAAAACGTTACCACAATACTGCTTTGGTAAACATCAATGGAACCGTAGGAAGAGGTTCAGTTGGTGTGGACCTTAACACCATTCCTGTAGCGGCAATTGAACGGATTGAAGTGTTACGGGATGGGGCGGCAGCTCAATATGGTTCAGATGCTATTGCTGGTGTGATCAATGTGGTGTTAAAAAAAGAATTCAATGGACTTACGGTATCTACACTAACAGGACAGAATTTTACCAATATGCCCTACAAAGACGGGATCAGGATCCAGGATGGGGTAAATCAGCAGGTTGATCTCAGTTACGGAATTGCAAAGAAAAAATCCTGGCTGGCAATCAGCGGACAATGGTTGAAAAGATATGAGACCAACCGCAGCGGCGAAGATAATTTTCCATTGGTCTATCTTGGAAATGCCGGAGCCTTTCCAGCCAATCCCTATCCCACTACTTCCGTGAGTAATGTGGACTACAGGAGATGGCTGATGGATCAGGATGCTTCCATTGTACAGCAAAGAGGATATGACCGGCATAATATAGTAGCAGGAAATAGCTTTTCAGAAAATTTTACAGGATTCATCAATGCCGGAACAAAGGTATCAGACAGGCTAGAGTTTTATCTTACTGCAGGAGCAGGTCATCGTGATGGAAAAGCAACAGGACAAAGCCGGAACCCCAATTCTGTTGCACAGCAGCCCGTTCTGTCAAATGGCAAACGATTTTATGAGAATGGGTTCCTTCCACAGATCACACCTACAATAACAGACTGGAGCGCTATTACAGGTGTTACCTATAAGGCCGGAAACTGGGATGTTGATCTGAGTAATACAATTGGACGCAACGCCGTGCGATATGAAACAAAAAATACAGGCAATGCATCCCTTCCTGCAACGGACAATGTTCAGACAGAATTTTATAATGGAACGCTGTCTTTTCTTCAAAATACCACCAACCTTGATTTTAGCCGTAATTATAAATTATCCGGAATAAAATCACTGAATATAGCCTTTGGAGCTGAGTATCGCCATGAGATATTCCAGATAAAGGCCGGTGAACTAAATTCCTGGACTAATGGCAAACGTCCGGCAAAAGTAGATTCCATTCCCCCGTATCCGGGACAAACTACTGGTACTTCTTTTCCTGTTGCCGTAGCTCCTGCATCCGGAGCACAGGTATTCCCCGGTTTCAAACCAGATGATGCAGTGAAAGCCAGCAGGAATGTATACGGGATATATGGAGATGTGGAACTGGCACTAAACAAAGTGATACTGGACGGAGCCGTCCGTTATGAAAACTATGCGGAAAAAGGATTCAGCTATGATAATATCGGAGGCAAACTGAGTGCACGCTATGAATTCACTTCCCGGTTCTCCATGCGTGGTTCAGTAAGCAATGGATTCCGGGCACCCTCCCTTCACCAAAGGTATTTTCAGAACACGTCCACACAGTTTGTAAATGCACAGCCTTCCAATTCCCTGACTGCAAATAATTACAATCCCATTGTAAGAACTGCATTCGGAATTAAAGAACTAAAACCAGAGCATTCCACCAACTACAGTTTGGGATTTGTAGGAAGACCTTCCAGTTCACTGACATTTACAATAGATGCTTATTTTATTTCTATCAGGGACAGGATCGTACTGTCAACGCCATTTAACAGGAGTAATCCATTGGTGAATACAATTCTGAATGATAATCATGTTGACTCATCTACATCGGCATTACAATTCTGGACCAATGCAGTAAATACTGAAACGAAAGGAATAGATGCGGTCATAACAGAAAGGGTTCACCTGGGCACAGGGATTGCAACCCTTTCCCTGGCTGCTAATTTTAATAAGAACAAAGTTGTAGGAGGATTGCATACCAATTCGGTAATTGAAGCGCCAAAGAACAATCCCAGCACAACGGATGCCGGTGCAAATCCTGCCAATGATCTGGCACTTACCTTATTTGACCGGCAGCAGAAAGGAAGGATTGAAACAGCCCAACCACGCAGCAAGATGAATTTCACCGCCACCTATAACTGGAAGAAATGGGATTTTCT
>CAMLGP010000571.1 GCA_946479535.1 uncultured Bacteroidota bacterium | reverse complement strand
TCGGCTCTAACAGGGACCTCGTAGGCTATGGTGGCGGCCTTTGGAGAAAAAGATGGCTGCTGGAACATGAAATGAAGATCGCGTATGGTGTACAGACCCTGTTTTAAAAACAATTGGCCATGCAAGCGCCATTATAGCATGAAACTTTATTTTACTGAAGTTCACTGCTCGTAAATGCAAAAGGCAGTAATGCGGCTACCGTTTTAATAATAAAAACTTTTCCTTCCTGGCCACTTAATATAACACGGATTGGTTCCAGTGTTCTTGTTTCATATTCCAATAGCGCCTGCCTGCACATACCACAGGGAGATATGGGATGAGTGGGCTCTACCTGATCACTATTGTAACTAACGGCAATGGTGTCAATAGGAACTCCGGGATATAACATGGCCGCATTCCCCAATAATACGCGTTCTGCACAGATACCTACCGGATAGGATGCATTCTCCTGATTAGTGCCGGCAACAAACTGCCCATTTTTCAGCCTGGCCACTGCTCCAACAAAAAATTGTGAATAGGGTGCATAAGCCTGCGCAGTAATTGCACGTGCTTTTGACAGCAGTTCCTGGTCTTCCTGTTTTAATTCACTGCTATCATCATAAGACTCGTAATCAAATTCAAACTTCTTATGCATCCAGAGAATATTATTTGACGATCCTGAATAATCGATTCCACCTGGGTCCTCCATCCCAACTGAACCAGATCATCCAGGCCTTGCCTACTATTCGATCTTCCGGTACAAAGCCCCAGAAACGGCTGTCCTGTGATCCCTGGCGGTTATCCCCCATCATCCAGTAATAATCCATCTTAAAGGTATAGCTTGTTACCTCCTTTCCATTCAGAAAAAAATGACCATCCTTTTGATAGAAATCATTATGCTCATAATTACGTATGGCCCTTACATAAATTGAATAGTTGGAATCATTCAAATTTACTGAAGCTCCCTTTTTTGGTATCCAGATGGGGCCGTAATTATCAATTGACCATTTGTGGAGAGTATCATAAGGGAATAAACCTGTTATGTCCAGTGAATTGATAATGATAGAATCAACACTTTTTACTTTATCTGATTTCGCCAGTAAGTCTCTTTCCTTTGCTGTCAGGTTAATATCGTAAACACCTCCAGCCCCACCTTTGAGGTCTGAGGTCATATTTCCATCTTCATCTACACTTTCATTTACCAGGATTCCCAGACTTTCCAGGTAATTTCTGTCAAGGAATTCATTTGGTTTTACAGTTACGGTATATAGGCGGTCTGAGTAAACAGGAGTATTCTGGATCTGACCATTGATAGATACTTTCCCATTCACAATTTGAAGCACATCACCTGCAACACCTACGCAACGCTTGATGTAGTTATCTGTTTTATCAACGGGATGCACAACTACCGGATAATTATCACGGTCTTCCAGGATCATTTTTGCATTAGGACTTCCTGCAGCGGCCTGTCTCTTCAGTTCATAATATGGATTTGCCGATTCAAAATGTTCAGCGTGTATGACTGTATCCCCTGCCGGGAAATTGAATACAACTACATCTCCTCTTTTAGGGGGAGTGGCAAACCATCTTGTATAAGGTAGCTGAATAAGTGTTGAATAAGATTTGCCATTGGTAACAGGCAGGTAATTATGTACAAATGGAACAGACAACGGCGTATTGGGTATGCGTGGTCCATAACTCAGCTTGCTCACAAAAAGGAAATCCTTGATCAGTAAAGTTTTTTCCATGGAGCCTGATGGGATCACATAAGCTTCAAAAACAAAGGTGCGGATCAGTGTAGCGGCTACAATCGCAAATATGGCGGCATCTACCCATTCCCTCCAGACCTTCTTTTTATGTTTCCTCACTACTTCGGGCCCAACAAATTTTACATCCTTTTTGGATGCAAGCCAGGGAAAATAAATGAAAGGCAACAAAGCTGCCAGGGTGTGCTCGCGAAGGCGGAAGCGGTTGAATACTTTGGCAAATTCTATAAAGATCCCTGGAGTAATAAACCATCCAACTACTGGAATGAATTGCCAGAACACCCAGTGTTTGGGTCGCTGGCTAATACCCTGCATGATCCAGGTATTATAAAAAGGTACATAAGCTTTCCAGGCTTCCTGTCCGGCCTTTGGAAACAATTTGGCCAATCCAAATGAGGGTAAAAAAACCTGTAATGTACCAATCAGGTAAACGATGAGTAAGTGTTTTATTGGCATGAGCCCTATGTAGTTTAACGAACAAAAATAGATGAATAAATGAACCTTGTCCTATATCTTTTCTTAAAATGGATGAAAGGAAATTACCTGGGCATTACATAGCTTTTTACATCATCCACGGTAATGGTCTTTGCGGAAAGGATCACCAGTCGCTCAACCACATTGCGCAATTCACGAATATTACCGGTCCAGTCATATTCCTGGAGCATTTTGATGGCATCGTCATCAATATTCTTGCGGGCGATCCCATAATCTACACAGATATCATCCAGGAACTGATCAACCAGAACGGGAATATCATCCCTGCGCTGGTTAAGTGATGGTACATGAATAAGAATTACACTCAGTCGATGGTACAGGTCAAGCCGGAAGCTTTTTTCTTCCACTTCCTTCAAAAGGTTTTTATTGGTAGCGGCAATTACACGAACATCCACATTAATATCCTTATCCGCTCCCACCCTGGTTATTTTTCCTTCCTGAAGGGCACGAAGCACTTTCGCCTGAGCGCTCAGGCTCATATCTCCTATCTCATCCAGGAATAGTGTTCCGCCATTGGCCTGCTCAAATTTGCCGATGCGCTGTTTGATGGCAGAAGTGAAGGATCCTTTCTCATGACCGAAGAGTTCGCTTTCTATCAGTTCAGAAGGAATGGCTGCACAGTTTACCTCCACCAGTGGACCACTTACGCGGTTGCTTTTTTCATGGATCCAGCGTGCCACCAGTTCCTTACCTACCCCATTTTCTCCGGTAATAAGGATACGTGCATCTGTGGGAGCCACTTTTTCTATGGTCTCCTTGATCTTTTGCATACCGGCTGAACCGCCGATCATTTCCTGTACGCGGCTAACCTTGCGTTTGAGCACCTTGGTCTCGGTGACC
>CAMLGP010000570.1 GCA_946479535.1 uncultured Bacteroidota bacterium | reverse complement strand
GAATGTCACAACTTCCTCATATGTATCATCATTCATTACCACCAGCCTGTAGCTGTTGCGGAGCCTTTTGAGGGTGGAACCTGCGTCCAGTTTTGCCATAAGTGAATTTTAAAAGGGCTAAAGTTAAGAACCTAAACGAAAGAATAGTTGATTTGTTTTTAGGGTCAAAAAATACCCCCCTTCCATCATACTAAAATACCTGAAATTCAGTTAATAGTACTAGTTTGTGCCGGACAATGCTATTCTCCCGTTATACTGTGATGACCGTATTGTTGCTGCTAATTTTTCAGGCGGCTGTTCCTTTGCATGCCCAGCAGGGGTATACCCCCACCATTGTCAAACCCAAGGAATATAGTAACCGCCTTCTCCGGTCTGAAAAAACAGGCCAGAAAAAGTTCACGGCGCCCCGGCGGCTAATTCAGAATACTGTTACTCACTACAACTACTATTTCAACGCCAATAACAAGCTGAACGAAGTAATGGAAAGGGCCAAAGCCTCTTTCATAGATGACTACTCTCAACTGATACCTTTTTATAACTACAGTCTTGACGTTACTGCAGCAGACAGTACACAACTGGATTCCATTGCCTATAAAGCTCAGACCGGAATTGTATTGCATGATCTGCGGAATGACTGGGCGGATAATATGTACCTTCTCTGGGGAGCAGCCTTTTACCTTCAAAAGGAATTTGACTCCGCCAGGATGATGTTCCAGTTTATCAATTATGCATTTGCAGAAAAAGAAAAGGATGGAGCTTATAAGGTGATCGGCAGTGCCAGGGATGGAAGTAATTCTTTCACCATTTCAACCTCAGAAAAGAATAGCATTACCCGCCGTGTTTTTTCAGAGCCACCCAGCCGCAATGATGCTTTTGTTTGGCAGATAAGGAATTACCTGGCCCAGGATAAATTTGCTGAAGCATCCACACTTATTCAAATGCTGAAAAGTGATCCGGTTTTTCCTTCGAGACTAGATAATGATCTTGAGGAAATGCAGGCCCTTTATTATTACAAACAAAAACTATGGGATAGCTGTGCTGCCCACCTTGAGAAAGCTTTAGGCAATGCCGCCAATCAACATGAAAAAGCGCGTTGGGAATACCTGCTTGGACAATTGTATGAAACCTCAGGCAAAACAGAAAATGCAGCCAGTTTCTACTCCAAATCAATCAATCATACCACTGATCCTATTATGGATGTTTATGGCCGGCTTTCATTAGTTCGTATAAACAAAGACGGTGGTGAGCACTACGTAGACAATAATATTGCTTTGCTGATAAAAATGGCAAAGCGCGATAAATACGTTGACTACCGGGATATCATTTACTTCATGGCCGCTCAAATGGAACTTGAGCGCAAAAACATTGATGGCGCTCTACCCCTGTTACTTAAAAGCACCAGGTATTCTGCCAACAATCCGTCTCAGCGGAACAAGGCTTTTCTTCAACTGGCAGAACTCTCCTATCAGAAGAGAATGTATCGAGAGTCATTTAATTTTTACGATAGCCTTAAACTGGATGATCCTTCCATAAAGGACCCTGAGCAGATACTTGCCAGAAAAAATATTCTGAAAAAAGTTGCGGATGATGTTGACATTATGAACAGGCAGGACAGCCTCCAGCGCCTGGCAACTTTATCGGAGGATGATAGAAAATCACTGGTTAAAAAATTAACCAGGCAGATAAGAAGACAACAGGGTTTGAAAGAAGAACCTGTAGTAACTACAACGGGGGCAGCAGGATTGCAACCTTCCCAGCCAGCTGCATTATTTTCAGACAATAATAAAAAGGGTGAATGGTATTTCTATAATACTACATCAAGACAAAAAGGGCTTGCTGATTTTAAATCCAAATGGGGAACCAGGCCTAATACTGATAACTGGCGACGAAGTGCAGCAATGGTTGCTACTGTTCAAAGCCAGCAGAATCCCCAATCTCAATATAACAGGCAGGGAGGTAGGATTAATGGGGGACCCATCAACTTCTCAACAGAAGGTGAACCTGAGATCACTTATGAAGTTTTGTATGATAAAATTCCGCTGACACCGGAAAAAATGAAGCTGTCAAATGATTCCATACAGGCCGCCCAGTTTGATGTGGGTCTGTTATACATAAATGAGCTGGAGGATTGCTCAACGGGAACAGCAACACTGGAAGGGTTCAGGACACGCTTCCCTGATTTCTCCAAAATGGATGAAGTACTGTTCAAACTTTATTTCTGCTACAATAAGAACGGAGAAACAGATAAGGCCACAGCTATCAAAAAACTGATGACTGAAAAGCATGGCGGAAGCAATTTTACAACCATCCTGGTCACAGGAAAGAATCCGCAGGCAGCCGGCCCCAATGAAGAAGCTACCAAAACATATGAAAAGATATATGATCTGTTTATAGAAGGCAATTTTACGGAAGCTATTGCCCAGAAGAAAACTGCCGATTCTTTATATAGCAGCAATTACTGGACTCCGCAACTGTTGTATATCGAATCAGTTTATTATATCAAACAACGTGAAGACAGTATTGCCAAAAATGTATTGAACAATATTATTAGCCGCTTTCCGGGTACTCCCCTGGAAGCAAAGGCATCTACCATGCTGAATGTATTGGGAAGGCGTGCCCAGATTGAAGAAGAATTGCGCAACCTGGTAATAACTCCGCAGGAGGATGATACCACTACCCGCTATCGTCCAGGACCAATAAATAACAATCCACCGGTAACTGTTCCTCCGCAGATAGTTAAGAAAGATACAGTAGTTGCAAAACCTGTTTTAACCCAGCCCGTGGTTGTTGCTCCACCGAAAGTTGATACTGTTGTAAGCAAACCGGTACAGCCACCTGCAAATATCTATGCATTTAATGCAGAAACGCCTCATTACGTGGTACTGGCGCTTAACAAGGTTGATCCCATATTTGTGAATGAGGCCAAAAACGCCTTTGCACGGTTTAACCGTGATACCTATTACAACAAAGTGATGCAGGCAGAACTGGTGGAAATTGATGCAGACAACCGTTTCCTGCTGATCAGTCCGTTCAAAAATGCCCAGGAAGCGACAGAATACGTAGAAAAAACACGTCCCCGTACA
>CAMLGP010000569.1 GCA_946479535.1 uncultured Bacteroidota bacterium | reverse complement strand
TTGGTATTAGTATAGATAATCTGGGAAACCTGTATTATACTACCACTGACCGTCAGAAGAATTCTGAGTTTGATATCCGTGGTCACCGGGATTGGGAAATTGAATCCATTTCCCTGAAGACCATCGAAGAAAAACGTGATTTCTTTCACCGGGTTTTATCGCCGGAGAACAGCGATAAAAATAAATGGCTGAAAGATCTTAATGGCGACAGTTCACACGACTGGCGCGATCTGACAGTTGAGAAAGAAAGCGTGTACCGTGTGACTGACCGTAACAATGATGGCGTTGCCGATGAATCACAACGCATCGTATATGATTTTAATGATGAAGTAAGTGATGTTGCAGGTAGTGTATTGAAAGAAGGAGATGACTATTATGTAGCCGTTGCTCCTGATCTCTGGAAGATGACTGATAAAAACGGTGATGGCATTCCTGATGAAAAGACATCCCTTTCTCATGGATATGGATTACATGTGGGCTTTGGCGGCCATGGCATGTCCGGAATTGAGATGGGAGTTGATGGAAGGATCTACTGGCAGATAGGTGATATAGGATTTAATGGCAAAGGACCTGATGGCCAGGTTTGGGAACATCCCAACAGCGGAGTGGTTGTACGCTGTAATCCGGATGGAAGTGATTTTGAAGTATTCTCCTACGGCAATCGCAACACGCATGAATTTGTATTTGATGAATACGGAAATATCATCAGTGAGGATAATGATGGCGACCATCCCGGTGAAAAAGAAAGACTGGTATATATCGTTAATGGCGCCGATATTGGATGGCGCACCAACTGGCAGTTTGGCAAATACCGTGATCCGGATAATAATACCTATAAGGTATGGATGGATGAAAAAATGTGGATGCCAAGATGGGATGGGCAGGCTGCCTATATTACTCCGTGCATCAGCAATTTTGTAAGTGGTCCTGCAGGAATGGTCTATAACCCCGGTACTGCCCTTAGCCCCGAATATAAAAACAGTTTCTTCATAGCAGAGTTTGTGGGAGGTCCGGCACGTTCAGCCGTTCATAACTTCCGACTTAATCCAAAAGGCGCAAGTTTTGAACTGGGTGAGCATAAAAAGATACTCAGTGGTGTGCTTCCAACGGGTCTTGATTTTGGTCCGGATGGAGCGCTTTATGTGGCCGACTGGATTGATGGCTGGAATACGCATGATTATGGCCGAATCTGGAAGCTGGATGATCCAACACAGTCGGCGAGCGCTATTCGCAAGCAGGTAAAAGAATTGCTGGCGGCAGATTTCTCCGGTAAGAAGGAAACAGAATTAGGAGAATTACTGAAGCATGAGGATATGCGAGTAAGACTGAAGAGCCAGTTTGAATTGGTAAAACGGGGTGAGAAAGGAGCTGAAGCATTGCGCAATGCCATTAAACAAACCGGAAATCAACTGGCAAGAGTACATGGTATCTGGGGAATCAGCCAACTGGCCCGTAAGGAAAGCAAGTATGCAGAAACATTATTGCCCTTATTAAAGGATGGCGATCAGGAAATAAGAGCGCAGGCTGCAAAATGGTTAGGTGATATGCGTTATGCAGCAGCAGGCCCCGCAATTCTGCCCTTATTAAAAGACAGCTATCCCCGCGCAAGGTTCTTTGCAGCAGAAGCGCTGGGAAGAATAAAATATGAGGCTGCCATCCAACCCATTATTGAAATGCTAAAAGACAATAATGATGAGGATGCGTATTTGAGACACGCAGGTTGCCTTGCGCTGGCAAGGATTGGTAAAGCAGAACCGGTAGTTGCGTTGGCCAATAATCCTTCCAGGGCATTGCGCATTGCAGCAGTAGTTACACTGAGAAGAATGAAAAATGCTGGTATTGGCAATTTCCTGAATGATGGGGATGAATTTGTAGTAACAGAAGCTGCCCGCGGTATCAATGATGATCTGTCAATTCCCGCTGCATTGCCAGCACTCGGCAATCTGCTTAATACTACACCCTATAAGAATGAGCCATTGATAAGAAGATGTATCGGTGCCAATCTGCGTGTGGGATCAGATGTGGCCATGCAAAACCTCGTTACCTATGCGCTGAACACCAATGCACCCGATACCCTAAGGGCTGAAGCCATGGATGCATTGAGCGTTTGGGCCAAACCTTCTGTGCTTGACAGAGTGGATGGAAGATTGCGCGGTAAAGTTGAAAGAAATCCTGCACCGCTTAAGGCAATGGTGACCAATCCGTATATCCAATTATTAAAGGATAAAAATGTAATTGTTAGAGTAAGTGCAGTGAAGGCGCTCAGCAAGCTGAATATAACAACAGCCTCTCCTGACCTGCTGGCTGCATTAAAGAATGACAGGGATGCTGAGGTAAGGTCTGAAGCCCTGAAAGCTCTTGTGGCTATGAATGATGCACAATCAGAGCAGGCCATTCAGATAGCTATTGCAGATAAGGATAAGAAAGTGCGCGTAACCGGACTTGATCTTCTGCCCAAAATGCCAATATCAAAAGACCTGATAGCAAAATTGCTTTCAGATGTGATCAATTCCAAAACAATGGAAGAAAAGCAGGCAGCAATGCTATCATTGGGGAAACTGCCAATCGACAACACACAGAAATATTTTAATACTTACCTGGATCAAATGGCAAGCGGTAAACTGAGCCAGGATATATTACTGGAATTAGGCGAGGCACTGGATACTGCAGGTGCACAACCATTAATAGATAGGTATAAAGCGAATACAGCAAAACTATCACCTGATCAAATGATGGCTTCCTATGCCAGCAGTTTATATGGAGGAGATGAAAAAGATGGAGAACGAATCTTCCTGCGCAATCAATCTTCACAATGTATGCGCTGCCATTCTTATAATGATTTTGGCGCTACCGCTGCACCACGTTTGAATGGCGTTGCCAAAAGGTTAACCCGTGAGCAGATCTTGCAATCCATCATTAACCCCAGCGCAATGCTGGCTAATGGTTATGGATTTGTATCTATAACCATGAAAGATGGAAAAACTATTTCTGGCACAGTAAAAGATGAAACCGGCAGGAGCCTGATATTAAAAGGCGAAGGAGATAAAGACCTGGTTATTGAAAAAGCCAATATTGCAAAGAGAGTAAATGCACC
>CAMLGP010000568.1 GCA_946479535.1 uncultured Bacteroidota bacterium | reverse complement strand
TTCTGTACAAGAATATATTGATCATGGAGTAAAAGTGAATCGTTGATCTTCAATTGTACATCTTCCACTTTTTTCCGGTTGATGCTTACGCCACCGCCCTGAACTGTTTTTCTTGCCTCGCCTTTACTTGGAAAGATGGTTGTTTCAGCGAGGAAAGAGATCACATCTATTTCAGCATTGATCTTTTCTTTTGAATAAGCTGACTTAACCACTCCATCCAATCCTTCCAGATCTTCAATACTCAGGCTTTCGGCTGGTGCGTTCTGGTTAGAGAAAAGTTTGCTGGTTTGTTCTATCGCTTTGTCTAATTCATTTTGACCATGCACAAATCTTGTGATCTCTTCTGCAAGTCTCTTTTGAATAACCCTTTTCCCCGGATCCTGACTATGCTCATTTAAAATTGCATTAATTTCTTCCAATGTCAGAAATGTAAAAATTTTGATCCACTTTGATGCATCCTGATCTGATGCATTCAGCCAGAACTGATAAAACTGGTAAGGTGTTGTTCTTTGAGGATCCAGCCACACATTTCCTTTTTCTGTTTTGCCGAACTTGCCACCATCAGCCTTCGTAATAAGCGGACATGTAAATGCAAATGCCTCACCTCCGGCTTTTCTTCTGATAAGCTCTGTACCGGTTACGATATTTCCCCACTGGTCACTGCCCCCCATTTGTAGTTTACACTTCTTATTTTCATACAGCCAGTAAAAATCATACCCCTGCACCAGTTGATAGGTGAATTCAGTAAAGCTCATCCCAACCTCACTATCCAGTCTTTTCTTTACACTGTCCTTACTCATCATGTAATTGACTGTAATATGTTTGCCCACATCACGTATAAAATGGAGAAAACTGATGTCTTTGAACCAGTCGTAGTTATTGACCATTTCCGCGGAATTTGGTTTGGAAGGGTCAAAATCCAGGAACTGCATTAATTGTTTTTTCACGCCTTCCTGGTTGTGGCGGAGAACCTCCTCACTTAGCAGGTTGCGTTCTTCGCTTTTGCCACTGGGGTCACCTACCATGCCGGTAGCACCCCCCACAAGGGCATAGGGTTTATGACCTGCCTTTTGAAGATGTACCAATAATAATATCGGAACCAGACTGCCAATATGAAGGCTGTCCGCCGTAGGGTCAAAACCTATATAAGCATGGGTCATTTCTTTCTTCAGCTGATCGTCCGTTCCGGGCATAATGTCCTGGATCATACCTCTCCAGCGTAGCTCTTCTATGAGATTCATTGTCTTATGTCAATAATTTGCAACAAAAGTAAGGCAGTTCCGCAAAGCGGGGTTTTAAATGCAATATTTTTCTAACTTCTTCGTTTTCAATCACTAGCTTTTTTACTTAGTAAAACTATGATATTCCAGGGCCGTGGATTACTTTTACAGGCAGCCGAAGCCCTAATAATGCTGTCTATTTGATTGCTTATAAGAAAACTATCCGAATGAGATCCTCCAAAATATTCCTCATCCTAATTGCTATTCTCCAAATTAGTGGCGTTGAGGCACAATTCCGTAAATATTCAAATGAGTTTTTAAATATTGGGGCAGGTGCCCGGGGGCTGGCCATGGGGAGTGCCCAGGTAGCTTCGGTGAATGATGGGACTGCAGGTTACTGGAACCCTGCCGGTTTATTAGGCGTAAAAGACAATCCCCAGGTTAACTTCATGCACGCCGAATATTTTGCAGGTATTGGGAAGTACGATTTCGCAAGTATTGCTTTTCCTTCATCCAATAACAAACGGACCTTTGCAGTAACCGGCCTTCGCTTTGCTGTGGATGATATCATGAACACGCTGTTTCTTGTGGAACCTGATGGTTCCATCAATTACAATAATATTCAATCCTTTTCTTCTGCCGATTATGCCTTTTTGCTCTCATTTGCTCAAAAGTTGAAAGAGACGTCCAAAAAGAATATTCAGTTTGGCGTAAATGCAAAAATCATTCACCGCAATGTGGGAAAATTTGCAAAGGCATGGGGATTTGGATTTGATGCCGGTGTGCAGTTTTCCCATAAACAATGGAAATTCGGAATTAATGCCAGGGATGTTACTACTACATTCAATTCATGGTCATTTAATTTCACGGAAAGAGAAAAAGAAGCATTATACCTGACCAATAACGAGATACCTGTTAAATCAACAGAAATGACTTCACCCCGCCTGGTATTAGGTGTTGCGAGAGATTTCCATATCAGCGGCAAGACCTCAATCCTCGCGGAAGCAAACCTTGATCTTACATTTGATGGCAAGCGCAATACCATCATCAGTAGTTCCCAGGTCAGCGCAGATCCCAAACTGGGTATTGAGGCAAACTTCAATAATGTATTTTTTCTCCGTGCCGGTATAAATAATTTCCAGCGTGCCCTTGCTGATGGAGATACATTGAATCAGAAAAAGGTCTGGATATATCAGCCGAGCGCAGGTGCAGGATTCAAGATCCAGAATGTAACAATTGATTATGCGTTTACCAACCTGGCTAATCAATCCAACCCGCTATTCACACACGTATTTTCTATCAGGCTGGATATGGTCTCTGACAAGAATGGCAAGAAGAAGACCACAACCAAAAAGAAAAAATAATCCGTACTACTTAAAAAAACTGCTTCATGAAACGAATTCTACTTTTATTGATACTGCTGTGGTCCCTGAGTGCAGGGGCTCAGTTGTTCAATAATGAATGGATTGATTATAGCAAGACCTATTATAAATTTAAAGTTGGTGTAACTGGTAACTATCATATCAGGCAGGCTACCCTTGCTGCAATGGGATTGGGTTCTGTTAATGCAGACCATTTCCAGATATGGAGAAACGGCCAACAGGTAGCGCTGTTTACAACCATTCAAAATGCGCCACTGGGTCCATCTGACTACATTGAATTCTATGGCGAGATGAATGATGGAAAGCCAGATAAACCATTGTACAGGGAGCCTGACTGGCAGTTGAGTGATAAACTTAGTCTTCAGACTGATACAGCAGCTTTTTTCTTAACAGTAAACCCTGCAGGAGGTAATTTACGAATTACATCTGCCCCGAATAATGTTGCGGGAAATACTTTGACCCCAGATCCCTATTTCATGTATACGGTTGGGGCCTA
>CAMLGP010000567.1 GCA_946479535.1 uncultured Bacteroidota bacterium | reverse complement strand
ACCTTGTTGTCGATCCCATGTTTATAGAATACGGAAACAGGTATAACAGCAACTCCATATTCTTTAGTTATTCTAATTGCGAAATCAGTATCCTTTTCATCACTGATGCTGTCATATTTTGCGGTAATGAAGTAGCTCCCCTTGCTATCAAGCAAATTGAACCGGGAGCCCTGCATCAGGCGAATAAAGAGGTCTCTTTTTTCCTGCATTGCTGCGCCAAGTGTTAAATATGCGTCCTTATTTTTCAAGAAACTGGCTAAAGCCACCTGGGAGGGAGAGTGGCAGGAAAAGCAGTTAAACTGGTGAACCTTTCTGAATTCTTTCGTCAATTCAGGTGAAGTAATGCAGTATCCCAGCTTCCACCCTGTACAGTGATAGGTTTTACCAAAGGAGAAACAGACAAAGCTTCTTTCCATGAGATCAGGAAAACGCAACATGCTCTGGTGTTGTAATCCGTCAAACATCAGGTGTTCATATACCTCATCACTTAGAATAAAGATATTGGTATCTTTTACGATTGATCTCAGCTGATCAATGTCTTCTCTTAGTAATACAGAGCCCGTGGGATTATGGGGGCTGTTAAGCATGATCATTTTGGTTCGCGGACTGATCTTTTGCCGTACTTCATCCCAGTCAATCTTATATTCCGGGAACTTGAGATCCACCAAAACCGGAATCCCCCCATTGATCTCTACATTAGGAATATAGCTGTCATATCCAGGCTGAAATACTATTACTTCATCGCCTGGCTCCAGTACAGTGGTCAGGGCAGTATAAATTGCATAAGTGCCACCGGGAGTGATCGTGATCTGTGAGTCAGGATTAATATTTGTGCCATATAGGAACTCAACCTTTTCTGCCAATGATTCCCTCAATGGCATATAACCCTGCATAGGCACATATTGATTGAAATCTTTTTTCATGGCCTCATCCACCAGTCTTACCAGTTCAGGGCTCATGGAATAATCAGGATAACCCTGGCCAAGATTTACTGCATTGAGTTTAGCTGCAAGGCCACTCATCACAGTAAAAATGGTGGTACCAACATCTGGAAGTTTGGAATGCATTACCGGTGTCATAGTACAGAAGTAAAACGGCTAAATTAGGAAAAAGATTTAAGCGTAAGGGGGTAATGAATGGTTAATGGAGAAGGATTATTTTTTCTTCTTTCCATTTACTAGCTCATATGAATCGTCAATCCACTCCTTCAGCTGTTTTGTAGATACGGAACCGTCAACAATGATGGTATTCCAGTGTTTCTTATTCATATGGTATCCTGGCAAAACACAGGCATATTCTTCCCGCAATTCGATGGCCTTATCAGGGTCGCATTTAACATTAAACTGTAGTGGATCATTATCCAGACCGGTTATCAGAAATATCTTCCCTTTTACTTTGTAAACCAGGTTCTCCGGTCCAAACGGAAGAGTTTCTTCTGCCCCTGGTTTGGAAAGACAATATTCGCGCAATGATTCTATGTTCATTATTGCTGCGTTATGGCTGTTGCCTCTATTTCAATCAGGTAGTCTGGACTGATCAGCCCTTTTACTTCAATCATACTTGTACAGGGTTTTATATCCCAGAAAAATTCGCCGTGAGCCTTGCCATATTCTTCCCAACGGGAAATATCTGTGACGAACATCCTGGTGCGCACAACATCTTTGAGGGAAGCGCCAGCCGTTACCAGCACCTTTTCAATCTTTTCAATGATAAATTTGGTCTGCTCATAAGCACTGTCCCCTCCAACCAGCTCAGTGTTATCGTCAGCCGCAACCGTTCCTGTAATCTCAATGATATTACCCATTTTTACAGCACGGCTGTAGCCAACAATATCTTCCCAAATAATGCCGGATGAATAATTTGTCCTTTCCATGATTATCCTTTTTTAATTTCAATATTTTCCTGTTTTACTAATTGCTCACCCATTAACCGTAACAATAACTGGGTAACTGTTATCACATCTTTCTGGCAATAAGTAACAATGCGTTCAATATCTTTATCCTTCCAGTACACCTCCCAAACCCTGCTTCCGTCTATATCATCCTTGGGGGTAGGAATGTTTAAAGTATGAGCAAGAAGATTAAGTGAGGTATAACTTTTGAAGTCTCCAAACTTCCAGAGCTCCATAGTGTCCAGATGATTTACTTCCCATGGCTTTTTGCCCGCTATATTCAGCAATGGCGGAATAGGAATATTATTAATGACCAGTCTTCGACACAGGTAAGGGAAATCGAATTCTTTGCCGTTATGTGCGCAGAGATAACGTTGTTCGCCACCTGACCACTTCCTTAGCATTTCTGAAAATTCAAAGAGAAGAATGGATTCATTCTCTCCATAAAATGATTTCAGGGTAATCCGCTTATGCTCACCACTTGCCTGGATAAATCCACAACTTATACAAATGATCTTTCCGAATTCCGCATAAATGCCAGCCTTTGGATAAATAGTTTCAACTGATTCTACTTCTTTATTTCGGATAAGATAGCCAGCTTTTATATCCCACAGGGCCCTCCATTCTTCCGGCATATCCTGGTAAGATTCATATTGAGGGACAGTTTCAATATCAAGGAATAAAATATTATTGACCGGATAAGGGGCCATAGAATAATTTATAGTAAGATAAAGATGTCTGCTGAAAAACTAACAATGATTTAGCGTAACCGAAAAGCCTCAGGCGCCTTCCATCAGGCCAATATGATTGCCAAAGGGGTCTTCCACTATTGCAACAAAGATAGGTCCACCCACATTGGTTCTGGGTTGTATAAGCTTTCCGCCAATTGCGGTTAACTTTTTTGCTGCCTTTGCTGCATCGTCAACCGCCCAATAGGAAACTGAATGATTACCCGTGGTAGGACCGGGGATATCGGCATCCAGACCCAATTCTGAACCGTTAATATCAAACCCTACATAGAAGGGTTCATCGAAATAAGGGTTGATGCCGGTTGCCTTTATATACCATTTCTTTGCTTCCTGAAGGTCCGACACTTTATAAATAACAGTACGTAATTTCTTGAACATGCTCTATTATAAATATTTTTCGCCCTTGTTGCGTTTAAGATCTGCAACATAGTCTTTTATTTCCTGTTCTTTTTCTTTTTTGCAGATC
>CAMLGP010000566.1 GCA_946479535.1 uncultured Bacteroidota bacterium | reverse complement strand
TGCCCTGGTATCCATTTCTTAAGTATTTTAAAATATTACCATTCCCATCATAAGCTATCCGTTCTTTATAAGAACCATCATGATCATCCAGCGTTCCCCAGCTATGTGTTCCTGTATTATAGCCTGTATAAGCATCCATCTTTGTTAACCGGTTCAATTGATCATACCCGTAGTTATACAGCCTGGTCTCTCCCAGTTTGGGTATACCCACCACCATGGAAGAAATGTTTCCATTGAACAGCGGCCTGTAGTCTCCCGCTGATGGCAGGTGTGAAGAATGACCTGCAAATACTATATCCTTTACTGAACTTCCAATCGCTGAATAATCCCCGTTAAAATAGTTTAGCGAGAACCGGTAGGCATCTATGGCTGATACTGCACCATCATCATCTGTCAGCGTATCACTGTTCACCCCTTTCAGCCAGCCCTGCAGGGTATATGCATAATCTATTCCCTGTACCATCTGCTGGCCCAGCACCGTTCTTGCCAGTGGTCCATGCTTGTAATACGTATACCTCGCATCATGCTCTTCCAGCACCGGTATCCCAATCAGCTCCTTCCGGTCTGTTATGTACACATCCGTTAACCGGTTTTCCGCATCATATTCATACCGGTGATACAGTTGGTCTGCCATTCCTGGCTGGTAATGTACCTGGTTCACCTTGCCACTGATCAGGTCATACTGGTAGGCTATTACCTTAAAACGATTAATCCCATTTATTGCCATTAACCCAGACTGGTAGTCATGCAGCAGGGTATCTACATTGCCATGGATATCGTAACTATAGATAGTATGGCTATTATAAAAACCGTATTGAGCGTTGCCAAATAGGTAAGGTAACTTATCATAAAACCGTGTTGAGCTTACCCGGTTCCTGAGTGTGTAGGCTTTCTGAAAAGTGGTATTGACTATAAATCCAGGTGGTAATGCACCTACCTCATCATCCCTGCTGTCATAGAACGTTTTTGTTACCTGCTCTGCTATGACTGCACCTCCTTCAAATGTATAAGTATACCCCAGCCAGTCTTTAAGATTTGATTGACTCCTGCTGATCGCGTCCGTCATTGGCGTAGGCTGCTTTTTCTGACCTACTTCTGTTATTCTACCCAGCGTATCATAGAGCGTGTAACTATAATTGGTATCAATTTGCTGTTTGGCATTCTGGCTTACTGCCAGTCTGCCTAATCTATCATACCAGAATTTACTCAGTCCTCCATCCGGGCTATGCTGGCTGATCACCTGGTTTAAACTGTTGTATCTATAAGTGGTACTCAGTGAATCATTGTGCTTTGCTGGCAGAGACTCATTACCCGCTCTTGCAGTAGCCACACTGTCCAGCCAGGTTGTTCTTCTTGCTATCCACACTCCTTCAGGTGGTACGGTCTTTACAAGGCTCCCCGCCTGGTCATAATAATATAATGTATAGTGATATTCTGCCAGTGGATGCGTCACTGTAAAAGTCTCCAGCTTACCCGCGTCCATACACTTCCTGCTGTATGCCCGCTCAAAACTTCCTTTCAGTTTCTGTTTATACAGCGTAAATAACTGCGTGGCATTCTGCGTAGCAAACAATGTTGAGTCTATACATTCACTCATCTTTAGCTGTATCGCACTGTCTGCCGGTAGCTGTCCGCACAGGAATGGACCATTGGGCGTACAATTACCCGGTGAACTAAAATCATGTCTATATAATAACTGAGAAGTTGCAGGGTTGATGATCTTCACCCAGTTTGCTTTTAAACCATGGCTGTTACTGGTCAGCCCCATTCCTTTCAGCATATTACCATCTGTACCGGGAAGCGTTGTTGAACCGATCCACCACGTGGTATCTTCAGGATCTTTGATCCAGGAGGCTCCTACATACGTCACATAAGCGCCTCTGCGTATAAAGGGATCCGCCATCTTTGAATCTGTCCCCGGCTTCACCCGCCACTGCATGATCAGCGTACTGGTACTACCTGCTATGCTGTCCCGCTTGTTCACTAGCACATAATGGGATGCCTGTTCCGAGGTGGGTGAATTAAAATACCCGCCACTGAAAAACTGGCTGTACGGCGGCATATTATTCACCGCATTAGCATACAGGTCTGCGTTGACCTGGAAGTTGGTTCCGGGGTTGAATACTATCCAATAGGTGGAATCGCAGGAGGTTGATTCTGCAACTGGACAACTGTTACAAATAACCTGCTATCTTCCAGGTTAAATTCCTGCTTGCCAATTACTTAAAACAGCTTTAGATTACCCGATTAAATAAGTAAATTTGTAAAAACAATGTAGACAATGGCAAACGTACTGGACAAAGAACTGAGCAGTTATTTAAAACAATTGAATGAAGCGGAAAAGAAGTCTGTTTTGTTAATGTTGAAAACATTTTTGAAAGGCCGTTATAAAGAAACAGGCCGCATCAGCATTGACCAGTATAACAGGGAAATAGATGAAGCAATGGACGAGGTAAATAGAGGTGAAACCTACAGCCATGCAGAGGTAGTAAAAATGGCAAAAGGCTGGTAATGGCAAATAGAAAAGTGACGTGGACTAAAAGAGCAACCCGTCAATTTAATTCTGCTATCGAAAATATCAGGCGGGATTCACCTCAGAATGCCGTCAGTGTGAAAGAGAAAATATTGGATATAGTCAGCAAGTTGACAGACGACAAAGTTGTTCACCGCAAAGACCCCCACAAAAAAAATAATGATGGCAATTACTTGTATTTTGAAATACTAAAAATTCGGATTGCATATTACACAGCACAGAAAGAGGTTTTCATTATTAGGGTCCGACATACGAGTATGGAACCGAAGAAATATTGAATTAAATTCTACAAGCCCATATTGTGTCCTCATTTAAAAAGTAACAAGCTCCATCTTATAAGCCTTATTATTTTTAATATCCTGGCACAACTACCTTCCAACACCTTTTACACTATCCCTGACAGCCTGTACGCTATCCCTCATTTCCCTGGGCCACCATTCCACAAATATTGCCTTGTTGGAAAACCGCATCGTGTACTTGGGAGCTTTGTAATAGACATATAAATACCGTTCTCCACGGTATTTTGCTTTTACTGAATCCTGGCCGGTAATATTGCGGATACAGATAACCGTA
>CAMLGP010000565.1 GCA_946479535.1 uncultured Bacteroidota bacterium | reverse complement strand
GTGCTTAGGCCGAGAATAAAAATGGAAGGATAATTTTCTTTCACTTCCCTGCAGAGATCAATTCCGCTTTTATCCGGCAGGTTAATGTCCATTAGCAGCACATCAGGCTGTTCCATTTGCAAAAAAGAAAGGCAGGACGCAGCATTCATTGCATGTCCAACAAACTCAATGGTCTTTTCTTTTTGGAGTAATGAACGGATGCCTTCAATTACCATGTAATGATCATCTACTATAAAAACCCTGATAGCCATTATGAGGTTAGTTCAATTAATACAGAAGTTCCTTCACCAGGCTGTGAATTTATATCCAGTCTTCCTTTAAGGAATTCTATCCTGTTCTGGATATTACTCCAGCCAATGCCTTTGGATTGTTTCAGGATCGTTGTGTCAAAACCTTTTCCATCGTCTTCCACAGTTATTGAGAGCATGTTGTTTATTTTAGTCACCTGGACAATGGCATTTTTCGCGGCAGCATGTTTCATGGTATTGGTGATCAGTTCCTGTACAATACGATAAATAGTAATGGCCATTCTCTGGTCAACCGCGGCCTGGTCCAGGCCTACTGACTGGTAAGTTACATTTAACGCGCCACTTTGATTGATATCATTACAAAAATCCATGAGTGCAGTATCCAGCCCAAACTTCACGAGCGTTTCCGGCATCATATTGTGTGCTACCCTCCGCATTTCCTTTATAGAACTGTCAAGCATATCCAGACTGCGTTCAAATGCCAGTGTGTTCTCTGGGGTCATGATCTGATTTTCTTTCATAGTATTGAGTGAATATTTTATGCCTGATAACATGCCGCCCAGGCCATCGTGCAGGTCCTTCGCAAGCCGTGTTCGTTCCTGCTCTTCCCCTTTTAATACAGCCTCGGTGGCCATCAATTGTTGCTGCGTTTCCAATTCACTGATGCGTTGCTGCTGAAGCTTTTGCTTTTGTTTAAAGTTCCTGTACAGTAACAGGGCTAAAAGCACCAGAATCACTGAAGCGCCGATCAAAAAATAATTTAGATTGTTTTTTTCCCGGATTTTCAATCGTTGAATTTCCTTTTCAGACTGTAACTGGTCAATCTGGGCTTCTTTTTTTTCCGCCTGGTATTTCGCGTCCAGGAATTCTATGCGGTCTCCGTCTGCCACATGCTGAATGCTGTCTCTCAAAACTGTAAACGAATCAAGGTACGTTATAGCTGTAGAAAAATTCCCTCTTTTTTTTTCCAGGAGGTAATGATTATAATAAACTTCTTTCAGAAGGTGAGGATAGTCATACTGTTTTGTAAGTACATAGGCCGAGTCTAAATATTTCCTGGCTACCTGGAAATTGTTCAACGCTATATTGCAGGAGGCCATCCATGTATAAACCCTTTCAATAGCGTTGGGTATATTGGTAAATTTTATCAGCGGAAGCGCATAAGAGAAATTGATAAGCGCCTGGTCAAATTTACCGTCATCATAAAGGAAATTACCAGCAATCTGATAATAAAGTGACTGGAAATTATAATCGGCTAAACTGTCTGCAATTTGCTTTCCTTTTTCAAAATAAAACTTTGCTTTTCCAGGCTGTTTTAATTTTGTTAATACTCTTCCGTAATTGTAAGCTGCGGACATTTTTGCCACGTCATTGCCCCAGTCCATACTTTTCCGGTAAGCCTTTTCACAATAGGTTAGTGCAGTTTCATACTTCCCGGTATTGTAGTAAGAATTGATAATATTGCCATACAATAGTGGAAGATTTTTATTCATGCTGTCCGCGGCCTCATATCTTTTGATTCCTTCAAAATAGTAAGGTAAAGCACCGTCTTCATCATTTACATTCATGTGCTCGATACCAATATTCAGTCCAAGTGATGCCATGCTTTTTCTTGCGGCCGGTGAATTGGGAAAATTTTTCAGAATGCTTTCTGCCTGCATGTAAAAGGTAACCGCTTTTTTTGAGAACATCCTGTTATACAGGTATCCCATGTGCTCATAAACTATTCCTTTTAATACAGGATTTTCTGTCTTATCTGCTATGCTATCTGCTTCATTAATGTATTTCCATGCCATGGCAGAATCCTTTAGCTGGATAAGGTACCATGAGATCCTGATGCGATCGTGCACTTTGATTGAATCCGCCTTCTGTTGAGTCAATTCCTTGCGCAAACTGTCTATCACAGGTGTTTGTGACTTTACAAGGGGCTTGAAACATAACAGTGATATTGCCAGGCAGATTAATTTCCTCATATAACAAAGTAGTCTTTTACCCTCATAATACAAATAAAGTACAATGCAACTTCTTTGTTCTCCTGTTTTTCCGGGATTTTTTCCGTTTTTCCAAATTTCCTGTTTTTAAGGGAGAGAGTGGGTAGTATTAATTCCCATTTTTACATCATTCACCATACATTGATTTCATTGAACATAAATTTTTTAAAATTCTAATTATGAATAAGACATTGTTTTTTACGATCTCGTTTTTATTGACGGTATATAGTATGCAGGCGCAGTTCCAGCAGATCTCCAAAAAGCCAGGAGCTGTGAAAAAGTCAACGCCTATTGTGGTAGATGGACCTAAAGTGATCGGCACGGTCATACAACCACCGTCTGGTAACTTCAGCAACCCGTCCAATATATTCACCCTGCCGGATGGCAAAAGAGTTACAATGACACTGTTGCAAAATCCCCAAAACCTGCAGAATACTTTTGGCGGTATTGTGAAAGAGAATGTACAGACCAGTGGAAAGACGGATAATGGCGACTTTACCTGCGTTTCTGAAACCAAAACCATCAATGCGCAAAGCGCCACCTTTATGAATGTTAATTACAACCAGCAGTCCATTCATCTGTATCCCGGCGCCATCTATACTTTCGCTAATTTCTTTTCAGGTAATTACCGCGCCCTGGAACAGGGTCGTAATCCCATCACAATCGCCACCGATAACCTGGCTAATAGTACGGGCTCCGTATTTGAGGAAGTTCAGAATCCAACCGGGGATAATATACGAACAAAGATTGCCAGCATAATCAGGCCCTTTTCAACTACTGCCGGAAGTGCAGGGATACAGTATAGGGTTTTTACTTCAAGCAATGACGCTGAGCTTAGTATTAAATTGTCCGCTGGTGGTGGCTATGCT
>CAMLGP010000564.1 GCA_946479535.1 uncultured Bacteroidota bacterium | reverse complement strand
TAACCAGCCATCTGCCCCTTCTTCTTACCAGGGCATATAAAGAAAAGATACCGCCCTCACCACGGTTGTCTGCATTCAGGGTCAGAATTACATATTTTACTGTGGTTTGCAGCGTAAGGGTCCAAATGATGAGAGATAATGAGCCAATGACCAGGTCGCTGGTGATTGTTTTTCCACTCATAATTGAATTTAATACGTAGAGTGGAGAAGTTCCAATATCACCGTAGATAATACCTAATGCAATGAGAAGCCCGGCGAAAGTGACTTTATTATGAGAGGACATTGAGTGCCTGATCTGTTTGGCGGCACAAATTAATCCGGTTAGGGGATTCTCCAAAGCCGAAAACCTTCAGAATACCAAATCTTTATAAAATCTTTATACTGCAGTTTCAGCATTTACATTCTGTTTACAGACCACTTGATAGCTTTGCGGTATATTTAGTGGTGATGGAGAACTTTTTATCCCGGAAAATCAGCAGATCCCAGCAATACCTGGTTAGTATTATTCTAATACTGGTAGTATCTGGGATTTGTATGGGAGTTACGCCTTTCCTGGGATACCGGGGGGTAGCCTTTATCCTTTTATTGTGTGTATCGCTGAACGCAGTATTGTTTGATATCTGGCCAGTGATGGTTTCGGCCGTTTTAAGTGCCTTTATCTGGAATTTCTTTTTTATTCCACCAAGATTTACTATTCATGTAAGTGCAACAGAAGATGTAATCTTCTTTGTGATGTATTTTGTAATTGCGCTGATCAATGCAGCGCTGACCCATAAGATCCGGCAAATGGAAATAGCAGCCAGGAAAAAAGAAGAAAAGGTTAGTTCCCTGAAATTATATGATACAGTACTAAATTCTCTTTCTCATGAATTAAGGACTCCCATTTCAACTATTATCGCAGCCACCGATAACCTGCAAACTGCAAATGGAAATCTTAGCGCTGCAAATAAAGAACAATTGATAGGTGAAATTGCACAGGCCTCATTCCGGTTGAATCAGCAGGTAGAGAATCTGCTGAATTTATCGCGACTGGAATCCGGATATCTCAAACCAAAAATGGACTGGTGTGATATCAATGAACTCATTTATGGGGTTGTCAGAAAAATTGAAGAGAATAAAAAACATCGCAAGATACACATCCATATCAACCCAAATCTTCCATTGATCAAATCTGATAAAGTGATGCTGGAACAGATCATTTATAACCTGGTAAATAATGCCTGTCTCTATACACCAGATGGCAGTGAGGTACATATATCAGCTATCACCCACTCGGATGTTTTTCAACTTATTGTTGAGGATAATGGAAATGGGTTTCCCGAATGGGAAATTGAAAATGTGTTTGATAAATTTTACCGGCTAAAGCATACGAAATCTGGGGGCACGGGATTGGGTTTATCGATAGTAAAGGGTTTTGCTGAATCATTGAAAGGAAAAGTAAGCCTTAGGAATGTTTCTACCGGCGGTGCAAGGTTTACGGTAGAGATCCCCAGTGAAATGTCTTTCTTAACTACGTAACAATGAATAAGGCAGAAATATTGGTCATAGATGATGAGGAGCAGATCCGGAAATTGCTGGATATTACTCTCAGGGCACATAATTATTCCGTTATTGAAGCGGCTACTGCAAAGGAGGGTTTGATTTACGCCTCTAACCATCCACCAGAACTGATCATTCTTGATCTGGGTTTGCCAGATAAAGATGGTTTGTCTGTACTCCAGGAATTAAGACAATGGCATACTAATCCCATTATCATCCTGTCTGTTCAGAAAGAAGAAGAGACAATTATAAAAGCATTGGACAGTGGTGCAAATGATTATCTGACAAAGCCCTGGCGGAATGGGGAATTGTTGGCCAGGATACGTTCTGCATTACGGTCTTCTTTGGGGGAGGAGGGCGAAGTGATTCTGCAGGCAGGACAGCTTGAAATCGATTTTAATAACCGGACAGTAAAGAAAAAAGGAGAATTTTTAAAATTAACCACCACTGAATATAATCTACTGGCATTGTTTGCAAAGAATGATGGCAAAGTATTGACCTATGAATTTGTGTTGCGGGCTATCTGGGGGCCAGGGTTTATTCGTCAATCCCAGTATCTCAGGGTATTTGTAGCACAGTTAAGAAAGAAAATTGAAGAAGATCCCAACCGGCCAGAGCACCTGTTAACTGAGTCCGGAGTAGGATACAGGTTCAGGAGCAGGCAGGTTTAAATTTATTACTCATTGTTACCGGGTGGCTGGTCTTATTAAAAGGTCACTACAGTGAAAAGTTTCATCATTAATAGTATACCAGTCATAACGGGCAATACCACCTAACAGCCAGTTGATGAGATACCCTTTCTTTGCGAGTTCATCGGCCAGTTCAATTCCCTCGGGACCAAATCGTGAAACCAGAATATATTGAGGTGCCTTATCCGGGAATGCCTTTTCAAATTCAGCACTGCCCCTGCCATAGGGAAAATTTATGGAATTCTTCAGGTGTATATAATCGTTCTTGATCCCATCATTGACCTTATTAAATAATGTATCGTGACGCAGATCAATAATTACAGTTTTGTATTTATTAGCCATTAGGTCACAGAAGTACCCGGCAGATATAAATCGAATGGAGTTTTTAGTGACAAGGGAAGGAGCTGCCTCCGCCATCAGGTTTTTATTGGAGATATATTCCACGTAATAATTTATACCCCCAACAAGGTATTGGACATTGGGAATGCCCTGGCTCGCCAGGTAATCAGCCATCTCCGCTGCGCCATAGCTGTATCCACTGAAAAGTATAATTGGCCGGCCGCTGTTTTTCTTTGCGTACTCTAAAATCTTTGCTGAATCACCGGTATTAAAATAAATAGACTTTTTAAAAGAGGGAAAAATATTCAGGAGGCGCTGGTTAGCCGAATCATAAAAGTACCGAGGTATTATATTGATACCTATAAGTTGGAATTCACCATTTTTTTGATAAAGACCAAATAATTGTGCAGCTGATATATTAGTATACCTTACGGAAGTCTCCAATTCATTACGATAAGGCGTCAGATCTTCATACCTGCGGTACCATTCCGTCATCCCGCCCTGCACATTATTGACGTTCCTAAAACCATTTTGCAGCAGTATATTG
>CAMLGP010000563.1 GCA_946479535.1 uncultured Bacteroidota bacterium | reverse complement strand
ATCATGTTTCCTGGTTATAGCACTGGTTCAATGTCTTCAAAAATCCGTTCGGCCAAAGGAATTTCGAAAACCGTGCCAGAAACCTCTTAAATTTACTATTTATAACGCACAAGGGGTAAAAAACATTGTATTTTAGCGTTTTATGAGTATCGACAAGATCATAACAGAATGGAAAAAAGGTGTATTTAAGCCTGTTTACTGGCTGGAAGGCGAGGAGGAATACTTTATAGATAAGGCGGTTAATTATGCTGAAAACAGCATTCTGAATGAGAGCGAAGCCTCCTTTAATCTGACGGTTTTTTATGGAAAAGACACTACCTGGCCAGAGGTAATTAATGCCTGCAGACGCTATCCGATGTTGGCCGAACGCCAGGTGGTGATCATTAAGGAAGCCCAGCAGATGAGAGATATTGAGAAGCTGGAGCCCTATATTGACAACCCGCTTACATCTACTGTATTCATCGTTTCCTATAAGGATAAAAAGGTTGACGGCCGCACAAAATTTGCGAAGGTTATCAAGGAAAAGGGAGTTCTTGTTACAACCAAAAAGATGTACGACAACCAGGTTCCGGAGTGGACACAGGAACTACTGGAAACCAAAGGACTTTCCATTTCACCCAAGGGCCTTGCCTTGTTTGTTGATCATATTGGTAATGATCTTACCAGGATTGAAAACGAGATCAACAAGATCTCCATCAACCTTGGCAAAAGGAAAACTATAACAGAAGAAGATATTGAAGAGTTTGTTGGCGTAAGCAAGGACTTTAATGTATTTGAATTGCAATCTGCCATTGCTCACAGGGACTTTGCAAAGGCGATGCGGATCATCCAGTATTTTGAAGCCAATCCCAAAGCAGCACCCATTCAACTGGTGCTGCCCTCCCTCTACAGTTTCTTCAGCAAAGTATTTATGGTTTTTGGTGCTGGTACCACAGACGAAAAAGGAGTGGCGGCTGCAATAGGCATCAATCCATTTTTCGTAAAAGATTATATGCAGGCTGCCAGGATCTATAATTTCCAGGGAGTGGAAAGAATATTGTTGCTCCTGCATCAGTATAATTTAAAAAGCATTGGAATCAATAGTCCCGGCACTGAAGATGCTTCCCTTCTTAAAGAGATGCTTTATAAAATGACTGCCTGACCAATGACTATTAAAAACAGTCTGGATACTAATTTTCACATTTGCCTGTTCAAATTTAATTTATCTTACACAGCTTTCGCTATAATCAATTGAATAAAATAAAACCGAATAAGGATCATGAAAAGAATTGTGCTGTTTTTTCTTGCCGCATCAACAATATATCTAGCCAGTTGTGAAACAACCAAAGAGATAACCCTGAGGCCTGATGGAACAGGAATACTGAGCACTACCAGTGATATGAGCAGCATCCTCGGCCTGGCAAAAATGGCAGGAGAGGGAAATGAACTGGAAAAATTAAAAGATGAAAAAGCGGTAGATACTACAGTATCAATGGAGAAACTGGTAGACGAAATTCCTGACCTCACTGCTGAAGAAAAAGAGTTGGTAAAGAAAGGCACATTGGGCTTTAACATGGACCTTAAGAATGATAAATTGGTTACCCAAATGACTTTCCCATTTACCAAAACAAACGAAATTTCCACTATCGATAAGATGTACTCAAGGGTCATCACCCAGGTTATGAAAAAGCAGCTGGACAATGACAGTTCAAAAACTGGTATGCCAGCCGGATTGGGTAACGGAAAATTGCCCGATGGTTCCATAGATGATTATTATGCATTCAATATCTCCAAAGGTTTGGTGGAAAGAAAATTACTGGCAGATAAATATGCCAAAGTGGGAGATGATGAGGGTATGAAGGCCATGAAGGAGATGTCATCTATGGGCGTAGGCAATTCCAAACTGATCCTTTATCTGCCATCACCAGCCAAGAAAGCCGAAGGAAAGAATGTAACATTATCAGAGGATAAAAAGAAAGTAACCATCATGAGCTCCATGGAGGATTTCTTTGATGATGGAAAATCCCTGGAATTCCGGATCGAATTCTAGGCTAGAGTATATTCAGGCTATCTACTTTGTCCTGGTCAATCTGCTTTACCAGTTTTTCCAGTGATTCAAACTTTACCTCTGCACGGAGGTATTTTTTTACATATACCCGTAGCTCCTGACCGTATATCTGTTCATTGAAGTCAAAGAGATTTACTTCAATCACCCGTTTTTTCCCATCTACCGTTGGCCGGAATCCAATACTCATCATTCCCTTATACCGTGGAGCGTTTCCCCATTCACCATACACTGCATAAATCCCATTTCCCGGAATGATCTTTTCCTCATTTTGGACCTTGAGATTGGCCGTGGGGTATCCCAGTTGCCGGCCTAGTTTATCGCCATGAATGACTTCACCCGAAAAAAAGAAGTCATATCCCAGTAATTTATTGGCAGTTTCTATCCTGTTGTGCAAAATATCTTCACGAATATTGGTGGAACTGATTGAAATATTATCCAGGATATGTTTGGGTATTTCCTTTAGGGCATATTGATAGTCTGTACACCGTTGTTCCAGCAGTACATAATCTCCCTGGCGGTCCCGCCCAAAACGATGATCATAACCAATTATGATAGTATGGGGTCTGAACCTGGCTACCAGGAAATCTTTGATATAATCTTCTGCAGGCTGATTGGCAAAAGCTTCTGTGAAGGGTACAATTACAAGATGATCGATACCTATCTGTTGAAGGAGGCTTATTTTCTCTTCCAGGGTATTGATAAGACGGATGCCAAGAATGGCAGAAGACACGATCTTCCTGGGATGGGGATGAAAAGTGATGATTACTGTTTCTCCATTAATTGCAGCTGCCTCTTCTTTCAACTTTTGAATTACCTGCCGGTGGCCCATGTGTACGCCATCAAAGGTTCCGATAGTAATTACAGCATTACGAAAAGCGGGCAGGGCCTCAATATTCCGATGTACTTGCATAAAAGGGTGAGCAAAACTAATTCAGATTTTGGAGTTCTGGGTTCCTATTTCGAAATTTTGATCCCGATAGCTATCGGGATCAAAATTTCGAAATCAAAAGTTCCAAAAAGGCAGATAACCTTATTTTTGCTGTTCAAATTGACGTATGAGTTTATACTCC
>CAMLGP010000562.1 GCA_946479535.1 uncultured Bacteroidota bacterium | reverse complement strand
CCCTTTCCATACCAATATACAGGATTGCTCTTCATCATTCAATCCGTTCTCAATGATGGCAAATGAAGGTTGGTCCCTGAGGGATTGGATGGCCTCTTCAATCCGCTTATTATACTTTGCCGGTTTTTCCTTTTGTTGACAGGCGCCGAAACAGGTTGCTTCTTTAATGCCTTCACAATCGGCATGATCAGGCTGTATGAAACAGAGTTTGGGGCAGAGATTGAAATCACGGATCAGTTTTCTGAGCAGCGTATGACCGTCAGTCAAATAATGAAATGTACATACAGGCAGCAACTGTTTTTTATTCTTTTCAATAGCCAGCCGCTGGTAGCCATTCTGGTCCTCGTATACAAAAATGCCGTAGGTGTCTTCCCATCTTTTCTGCGAATAATTGAAGATGGGCCAAAGTTTTTTTATTTCTGTGGATTCAAGAATACAGGCCATGAGGTCTGTAGCGCATTCTTTGAAACTGATGTAATAAACATGCCTTATAAATTTCTGTTTTTGCCTGTTTTTTTAATTATTACTTAATTGTCTTTTTACGGGTTAACTAATTTTTTTAGCCTTGCCTACATAAATGATCTTTCCTTTTTCATTGTGGAAATAATAAACGCCGGGTGTATAGGGTAGGGCATCAAAATGTTCTTTGGGAACATTAGGTGGCAGTATGAATTCTTTGGAATTGCGCTGAAGGCTTTTCTCAATGAAATTCTCCTTATCGTTTTCCAGTACTAACCTGAATACTTTCACAGTAGCTTCTGTATCACCACCAGCACGGTGGCGATCATTGATGGTGATGCCCAGGGTATGACAAAGATTGCCGAGACTGTAAGAAGGAAAGCCTGGAAATATTTTCCGGCTAAGTCTTACGGTGCAGAGCTTACTCTCATTATAGTCAAAACCTGCCTGTGAGAGATGCGCTTTTATAAATGAATAATCGAAATTAACATTATGGGCAACAAATACTTTGTCCTTCAAAATAGCATGAATATTTTCGGCCACCTCTTCAAAAAGGGGAGCGGATTGAACCATGTCATCCGTAATGCCGGTCATAACCTGTATATAACGGGGGATAGGCTGAAGGGGATTGATCAGTGTCTCAAATTTCTCCACTACATTATGACCGTCCAGCACATGGATGGATATTTCGGTGATACCATTTGCTGCAGCATAACCGCCAGTAGTTTCTATGTCAACAATTGCGTACATGAAGTGATTGTTAATTCACCAGGCCTGGATTAGATTGGGACAACTAATTTCGTAAAAATTCCGGAGCTAATGAACGATGAGAAGGTAATAATGTTCAGGAACAGGCTTTCCAAACAGGCAAGGCATTTAGGGAAGCAGGCAAAACGTCAGCAGATCCAGTGTTATCGCCTGTACGACCATGATTTGCCGGAATTTCCCTTCTGTATCGAGTATTATGGGGATAAATTATATGTAGCCGAATATAAACGCCACCATGGCTTAACGGATGAAGCGCATGCAGGGTGGCTCCTGCAGAGCAAACAGGCCATTGCCGAAACACTGGGCCTGCCGGTGGAAAGTATTTTTCTGCGCCTGCGTCAGCGCAAACAGGGCAGGCAGGGCCAATACCAGCGGCTGGATGAAGAGCAACATGAATTTGTGGTGGAAGAGAATGGTTTGAAGTTCCTGGTAAACCTGACTGATTACCTTGATACGGGTTTATTCCTTGATCACCGGCTCACCCGCCAAATGGTCAGGGAACAGAGCAGAGGAAAGAAAGTACTCAATCTCTTTGCCTATACAGGCTCTTTTTCTGTGTACGCCGCTGCGGGAGGGGCGGAAGAAGTGGTGACGGTGGATCTGTCCAAAACCTATTTAAGCTGGGCGCAGCGCAATCTGGACTTGAATGGCTTTAGGGACCCGGAGAGAATTAAATTCCATCATGCAGATGTAAAGCAATACCTGAAAGCGTTACCGGCCAGTTACTTTGATCTGGTTGTAATGGACCCACCCACCTTTAGTAATAGCCAACGAATGGAAGATATCCTGGATATTCAGCGGGACCATGTGCAACTTATCAATGACTGTCTTCAATCCATGGTTCCGGGAGGAACGCTATATTTCAGTACCAATTTCACCCGATTCGTTCTTGACAGGGCAGGCATAATTGCCAGTTCCATTAAAGACATAACCCGGGCTACTACTCCCTTTGATTTTGAAGGTAAGCTGGCGAGATTCTGCTACCTGATCAAAAAATAGATTTACAAACAGTACCGTGTTTTTCGTCATATACTAGCAAAATCGGTCAAATACTCAAAGCCCGATTGCTTTTCGGTGCCAGTTTTTAGATTTGGGTATAATTAGCACTTGCGTTATCTGGCTGGATCCGTGCCGTTGCCTAACCTGACACCACCAGCGTATAACACCATCAATAATAATTTTTTAAGAACGAGTGATTTTCAGAATGCAAAGAAATGGCCCTGATTTCTACCAGGGCCATTTGTTATTAAGGCTCGTCCCGATAGCTATATCGGGATCGCTCTGATTTTTATGCAGGAATAGTCTTCAATACATCATTCATATTCCTCACTGCATCTGCACTCTTGCTGAACAATGCTTTTTCATCAGCATTGAGATCAAACTCAACAATTTTTTCCCATCCTTTCCTTCCTAAAATAACGGGAACACCCAAACAAATATCTTTTTGGCCATATTCACCATCCAGTGCCACAGAGCAGCTGATCAGTTTTTTCTCATCTCTGATAATGGCTTCAACCATCGCCGCCCCGGCGGCGCCAGGTGCATACCAGGCAGATGTACCAATCAGTTTGGTAAGAGTAGCACCACCTACCATTGTATCAGCAACAATTTTATCCTGCTGTTCTTTACTGAGGAATTTGGTTACCGGCTGACTGTTCCAGGTAGCCAGGCGGATAAGCGGGATCATGGTAGTATCACCGTGACCACCCACTACAATTGCATTTAGATCAGAAGCACTGCAATTGAGATGCTGGCTCAGCTGATACCTGAAACGGCTGCTATCCAATGCGCCACCCATACCAATCAGTTTGTTTTTAGCAATACCGGTTGATTTGAGTGCATGGTATGTCATTGTATCCATTGGATTGCTAACCACAATAATTATGGCATTGGGA
>CAMLGP010000561.1 GCA_946479535.1 uncultured Bacteroidota bacterium | reverse complement strand
GAAGAAGAGAGTTTGCCGGTGAAGGCTCACGATGGTTTGACCTGCAACGAAGCGGCAACCTGTTAACCATCATGAATGCATGGAAAACTGTTGAAGATGCCGCACTGCATAAGATAAACACGATTGCAGCTAAGGATATTATATATCCTGTGCCTCAATCACAATTGGATGCGGCTCCGGGTTTATACCAGTAGGCTGCATAAAAAAATATGAAAATAATTGAAATACTTTTTTATGCATATTAACACCAGAACCCGGAATACTGATTTCTCATAAGCAATCTAAGACAATTAAAGAAAAGAACCCTGAATCAATCAGGGTCTTTTTCTTTTCAGGAAATGTTATTTTAAGCATGAAATTTTTTTTATCGATCATAGTTCTATTCTTTACAATTTTTCCATTTGCATCAGCACAGCAACTGGGAAATGATGTGGCAACTCCATTACATACTTTAAAACCGGATTATCCCTTCCCTTATGGTATTCCCGAAACAACGGATGTAAAAAAAGTTTTGGATAAGGTATATAAATACCTTGAAGCCGTCACCCCATTTCAATTCGTAAACCGCAACACAAATGAAGTGATCAATTCTTTGAATGATATCGACACTAACAGTATCATCAAACCGGGTGATTTCCGGGTAACAAGTTATGAATGGGGCGTTACTTATTCAGGTATGTTGCTTGCAGGTCAGGTTACCGGCGATGATCGTTTTTCAAATTATACCAGAGACCGCATGAATTTTATTGGATCATCAATAGATGCGTTCCGCTCTTTGTATAAAAGATTTCCAACAAGATCAAATCCCTTTAAACAGCCCATTGATCCCCGTGCATTGGATGATGCAGGCGCTATGTGCGCCGCAATGATAAAAACATACCGCCTTAACGGGGAAAAAAGTTTACGGCCTGTTATCGACAACTATATTAATTATATCTCCACAAAAGAATTCAGGTTGAGTGACGGCACATTGGCAAGAAACCGTCCGCAAAAAAACACATTGTGGCTGGATGATCTGTACATGAGCGTTCCGGCATTGGCACAAATGGGTAAATTGACGGGCGATAAAAAATATTATGATGATGCAGTGAAGCAGGTTCTTCAGTTTTCGAGAAGGATGTTCAATAAGGATTTAAATCTTTATATGCACGGTTGGGTACAAGGTATGACTGTTCATCCCGAATTTCACTGGGCCCGGGCTAACGGATGGGCTTTATTGGCAATGACAGAACTCCTGGATGTTTTACCTGAAAACCACCCGGGTCGCAATGCAGTATTGCAACAATTCAGGGTGCATGTTAAAGGTCTTGCGTCGTTTCAATCAGACAAAGGTTTCTGGCACCAGCTTTTAGACCGGAGCGATTCTTACCTGGAAACATCTGCAACGGCCATTTTTACTTATTGCATTGCAAGAGCTATTAATAAAGGATGGATAGATTCAAAAGCTTATGGGCCGATGTGCCTGTTGGGCTGGCATGCTGTAGCAACAAAAGTAAATGACAAAGGACAGGTAGAAGGAACATGTGTAGGTACGGGGATGGCATTTGATCCGATGTTTTACTATTATCGTCCGGTAAATGTTTTTGCTGCGCATGGATATGGTCCGGTATTGCTTGCCGGTGCAGAGATGTTGCATTTATTGAAGAATCATTCGTTTGAAATGAATGACAGTTCTGTTCAGTTAAAAGAAAAGTAAAATGATAAGACGATTTACCATTATAGCAGGATTTTTTGTTTTACTTCCTTCAATTGTCATTGCGCAAAGAAAGATCACTGTAAATGCAGGTAAATCCAATGGCCGCAATATTACCTGTGGTGTGCGGTATCTTTTTTGATAACATCTACTTTGCTGCAGATGTCAGATTGTACGCCGGACTTATTAAGAACGGCTCATTTGAATTTCCCATGCCGATGATGGGATTGAAAGAAAGCCTGAAAAATTATCAAAAAGACAGAATATTGGTCACAAATAAATCTAACGGAAATTAAATAGTATGAAAAATAATCTTATACAATCCTGTTTTTGTTTTTTATTTTTTCTTATAACGAATGCAGCAACATCTCAGAAAGTTTTTTATGATATAAGAACTTATGGAGCAAAAGGAGACGGGGTATCACTTGATACGAAATCTATTAATGATGCCATTGATGCAGCAGCGCTGGCAGGGGGAGGTACTGTTTATTTTCCCGCCGGCACTTATTTAAGTTATTCTATTCACCTGAAAAGTCATATTGCTCTTTTTCTCGATGCAGGTTGTGTGTTGTTAGCAGCTGATACATCCGCCGGAGGTAACTATGATGAAGGCGAGCCGAATGCATCTGATCAATTTCAGGATTATGGCCACAGTCATTGGCATAATAGCCTGATATGGGGAGAGAACCTCGAAGATATTTCGATACTTGGTTCCGGTATTATCTATGGCAAAGGATTAAGCCGGTTCGCCTCAGAGCGGAGACCGGGCGGAAATAAAGCCATTGCCTTAAAACTTTGCCGCAATGTGATCCTCCGTGATTTCACTATTCTTTATGGCGGCCACTTTGGGATACTGGCAACAGGCGTTGATAATTTCACCATTGATAATTTAAAAATGGATACCAATCGTGATGGCATGGATATAGATTGCTGTTCGAATGTCCGAATTTCCAATTGCAGTATTAATTCTCCCTGGGATGATGCTATTTGTTTAAAAAATTCTTATGCATTGGGCTATGCAAAACCCACACAAAATGTTACGATCACCAATTGCCAGGTGAGTGGATATGACCTTGGCACTTTTCATGACGGCACTTATCAACGCAAAGAATGGAATAGGGTTCCTGACAGGGAAGGCCCGACAGGCAGAATAAAATTTGGCACTGAGTCTAACGGTGGGTTCAAAAATATTACGATCTCCAATTGTGTATTTGATTATTGCCGGGGCCTGGCATTGGAAACGGTTGACGGAGCTTTGCTGGAAGATATTACTATTACCAATATTACCATGCGGGATATTGTGAATGCGCCTTTTTTCTTAAGGCTGGGCGCAAGAATGCGTGGCCCTGAAGGAACACCGGTAGGAGAGTTAAGGCGTGTGATTATAAGTAACATTACAGTGTATAATTCAGATTCACATTTTTCATCTATCATCAGCG
>CAMLGP010000560.1 GCA_946479535.1 uncultured Bacteroidota bacterium | reverse complement strand
TCCATTGCCCGGGCACTGGCAGGATATTTTGTTTCACTTGGTGGAAAAATAGAAACTGGCTTCCATGTAAAATCTTTAGAGCAATTGCCTTCGTGTTATGCAGTATTATTTGATGTATCACCCAGGCAGTTATTACACATCAGTGGGAATTATTTTTCATCAGGTTATAAGCGAAGATTAAACAGATTCAAATATGGGATGGGTGTATTCAAGATCGATTGGGCACTGGATGATCCCATTCCTTTTACAGCCAGCGAATGCAGGATGGCCGGGACTGTACATATTGGAAATACCTTAAAAGAGATCAAAGCCTCCGAAAAGGATGCCTGGGAGGGTAGGGAATCAGTTGCCCCATTTGTTTTGCTGGCACAACAAAGCCTCTTTGATGATTCCAGAGCACCAAAGGGAAAACATACTGCCTGGGCTTATTGCCATGTACCCAATGGCTCCCGTAAAGACATGACAGACATTATTGAAAAACAGGTGGAACGATTTGCTCCCGGCTTCCGGGAAAGGATCATTGGCAGGCATACCATGAATACGCAGCAAATAGAAGAGTATAATCCAAATTATATAGGGGGAGATATTGTTGGCGGAGCCAATACCATCCGCCAGTTATTTGCAAGACCGGTCTTAAAATATTCACCTTACCGTACTTCAGCAAAAGGTATATATATATGTTCCGCCTCCACCCCGCCAGGCGGGGGAGTTCATGGCTTCTGCGGTTACAACGCAGCAAAGAGAGTTCTGTCAGATATTTTTAGCAACCGGAAAATTCCCGCTTAACAATTTGGTAATGTAAGGATCAGACAATTCAGTTACGGATTTTGCGGGTTGAGAATGCCGCTCATCACATAAGCCACTGAAATACGAAAAGTTTCCTACCTTTCGTTTCCTAATCAATTCCGACTAATAGCCATGCAGAAGATCCTTGTGTCCATTCTGGTAACGGCAGCATTTATTATCCTGCCCTTTATAACCTTTTCCCAAACCAGATTGAAGTTGACAGGTACTGTTTCAGATAGTACAAAACCAATGGCACTGGTAACTGTACGTCTTTTCAGGGCCAATAATACAGTAGCCCTTCAAACTACAATCACTGCAGAAAATGGAACTTACCAGTTCAGCAAACCAGATACAGGTAATTACTTTGTTTCCTTCAACCATACAGGCTTTTCTGAAAAAAGGATTCCGGTTAACATTAGTGCGAAGGAGGGGGATATGCAGTTGGAAAGGGTGCAATTGTCAAGAGAAGCCGGATTGCTGAAAGAAGTTGTTGTGAAATCCCAAAGACCATTGATAGAACAGAGTGATGATAAAATTGTCTTTAATGTTGAAGATGATCCTGCTTCAAAAACAGAAAATGCAATTGAAATCCTTCGTAAAACGCCATTTGTGCAGGTAGATGGTGAAGACAATGTGAAGATAAACGGCAAATCCAATTTCAAAGTTTTATTGAATGGAAGGGAAACTTCCATGTTTGCCCGGAATGTGAGGGAAGCATTGAGGGCTTTTCCTGGTGCACTCATTTCAAAAATTGAAGTGATAACCACCCCCTCTGCCAAATATGATGGGGAAGGAATTGGTGGTCTGATCAATATCATTACAAAGAAAAAAGTGGTTGGCTATAATGGTACGCTTACTTCCTTCTCCAGGACCAGCGATAAAACCTATGATTTCTCCGTGAATGGAAATGCGAAAGTGGGGAAATTTGGTTTGAGCGTATTCTTTGATAAAGGATTTCAGGACCCCGTATCCCAGCGTAATATCAATACCACCGTTCCCACTATAAGTACGGCTTACGCAAAAAGAACGCTGGACGGCAATCAGCGGAACAGCGCTGGCTGGAGCTTTGGTAACGCTGAATTAAGTTGGGAAATGGATAGCCTGAACACATTGAGTGTTTATACGAATATCGATAGCTGGAACAGCACAACTCTTTCAGGACAAACCATCACTACTGATTTCGCTGCTGCTCCTTCAACCACCAGCTTTTATAACCTGACCAATAAAAGCAATAACCCGGGTGTTAATGTGGGCAGTGATTACATAAAACATTTTAAAAGGGATAAAGAAAGAGAATTCAGTCTTCGATTCCTTGGAGAATTTGGCAAGAATGACTCCAGGCTGAACAGTTTTCAGGATAACCCCGGAACTGATCGCTTTCTCATTAACAATAGCCTTGCCCACAATAACCAGTATACCATCCAGGTTGATAATAGCATCCCTCTCAGCAAAACAACAAAGTTTGAAGGTGGTGTAAAAGCCATCCTCCGTCAGGCAAATTCGGATTTTAGGAGCCTTATCAAATATGATGAAACAGATAATTATAAGACCAATACCTCCAATACTGACTATTTTGATTATAAGCAGGATGTATTGAGCCTTTACAGCATGTATACTATCCGGCTTAAGAAATCCACATTCAGAGTGGGAGGCCGTGTGGAATATACAAATGTGGATGGGAATTTCATTACTTCCAAAACCCAGGTAACAAATGATTATACCACCTTTCTTCCCAATATTCAATGGACCAATCGTGTTACACCAGTGACTACACTAACATTTGGCTATACCAAAAGATTACAGCGCCCCTATATCTACGATCTCAACCCCTTTATCAATAACAATGATTCGCTGAATATTTCCTACGGTAATCCTGAACTTGGACCACAAACCGTTCACGCCCTAAATGCTCAGATAAGATTTGGCCAAAAAAATACATTTGCTGGCATCAATCTGGAAGGAAGCTATAGTGGGAACAAGATCCTTCAATATACTTTCTTTGATCCGGCAACTGGAATTAGCAGAACTACCAGCCTGAATATTGGCAAAGAAGTTCAATCCAGTATTAATATCAATTTAAATACAAAGCTCTCACCCAAATGGAGCTATTATGTTAATGGTTCTGTCCGCTATGCCAGGGTAAAAAACAATTCAGATAAAACTCAGACCAATACCGGCCTTGGGTGTAATATGTTTATGAGTACAAGGTATCAATTTACAGATAAGTTTTCCGTCGGCGCCATTCTCGGTTTGTGGAAAGATCCGCAAACCATTCAGACAACCTATCCATTCAGCACCTGGCATAATGTCAATATCAATTACCAAATATTCAGGGATAAAGTTCTTTTGT
>CAMLGP010000559.1 GCA_946479535.1 uncultured Bacteroidota bacterium | reverse complement strand
AACAAAGCAGCTTAATGGTTAGTGAATATAAACTGGCAGCGGAAGGACAGGATGCAAATACGGTGATCTCTGTTCCCACTATTAAGGTAAGTGAAACCAAGGACCTGGATGCACTTAATGAGATCATCAATGAAATGGGTGATGACCGGAACAATATTGTTTCAGGCGATAAGGTAGTACTGGTAATTGAAGATGATATCCGTTTTGGAAAGATCATGATCGATAAAGCGCATGAGATGGACCTGAAAGTGGTGGTAGCTACTGCTTTTGGTGATGTATTTGATCTGGTGAATAAATACAACCCGATTGCCGTAACGCTGGATGTAAAATTGCCGGATGCGAGTGGCTGGAGAATTCTTGACCTGTTTAAGAATGATATTAATTTCCGGCATATCCCTGTTCACCTGATCTCCGGTGAAGAGAACAGGCTGTTGGCCATGCACCGTGGCGCCCGCAGTTTCCATCTGAAACCGTTGAAGAATGAAGCTATGCACGCGTTGTTTAAGGATATCAAAGAGTACAATGATATTAAGAAGAAGCGCCTGCTGGTAGTGGAAGACAATGAACTGGATTCATCACAGGTGGCGAAGATCCTGGACAATGGTGATCTGATCGATATCGAGATCGTAACCTCAGGATTGAAAGCCCTTGAATTGATCAGGGAAAAAGAATATGATTGCGTTATTGTAGATTATATGCTGCCGGATATTGGCGGGCTGGAACTGGTGACCGAGATCAGCGGCATCAATAAACCCAATATGACACCGGTATTGATCTACTCAGCCCGCGATTTCTCACCCAAAGAGCGCACTCAACTGAAGCAATTCTCCAACCGGATATTGCTGAAGGATGTAACTTCTCTTGATCTTTTGCTGGAAGAGACCGTAATGCTGTTGCATATCGATCATAAGCTATTATTACCAGAAAAGAGAAAACTCATAGAGAACCTGCGTTCAAGGAATGATGTACTTACTAATAAGCGAGTACTGGTGGTGGACGATGATGTGCGTAACCTGTTTGCGCTTACTACCGCCTTTGAACGTTATAATATCCGTACCATCACTGCAGAGAGTGGACAGGAAGCGATGAATATCCTGGATGAGAACCATGATATCGATATTGTATTGATGGATATCATGATGCCGGAAATGGATGGTTATGAGACCACGCAGAAGATCAGGCGTGAACATAAGAACACCGCATTGCCTATTATTGCTGTAACAGCGAAAGCGATGAAGGGTGACAGGGAGAAATGTATAGAGGCCGGTGCATCTGATTATATTACCAAGCCTGTAAAAATTGACCAATTGTTATCTTTGATGAGAGTGTGGCTGTATAAATGATGGAAACCTCAACAACAGAACATATACATACTAAAGCTGAGGTCAAAATACTTGTCGTGGATGACAGGGAGGACAACCTGTTTTCTATCGAGACCATCCTGGAACGCGACAATTACACTATTATTAAAGCGAATTCTGGTCGCGCTGCACTAAAGATCTTATTGCAACATCATGATTTCTCTCTCATTCTGATGGACGTACAAATGCCGGACCTCAACGGTTTTGAAACGGCTACCATCATTTATGAGCGCGAGCTACTCCGCAATATTCCCATCATCTTTATCACGGCACATGATTATGGCGAGGAGTATATCTTTAAAGGCTATAAGATGGGTGGTGTGGATTATATTTATAAACCCATTAATTCAGAACTGCTTCGTGCAAAAGTGGCGGTGTTTGTTGATCTCTACCTGAAAAATAAACAGCTACTGAACCAGGAACAGAAATTACAGGAAGCGAACAAAGTGCTTCAAAAAGAAATTGAAGAAAGAAAAGCTTCTGAAGAAAAGATCCGTTTGCTCAATTCACAGTTGTTGCAAAACAATGCTCACCTGCAAATGGTGAATGAGGAACTGGACCAGTTTGCGTACGTAGCCTCGCATGATCTGCAGGAACCACTGCGGAAGATCATGGTATTTAGCGATAAGATCATGTCTAAGTCGAAACAAGACCCGGAGACGGAAAAGTATTTCACCAAGATCATCAATTCTTCCCGCAGAATGCAATCCCTGATCAATGACCTGCTGAACTTCTCCCGTCATTCCATGAGTTCTTCTGATTTCAAGGAAACTGATCTGAATGTGCTGGCCAGGGAAGCGTTGGGTGAGTTGGAGATTGAGATTGAAAAGAGCAATGCGGTGGTGCATGTTTCAAAATTGCCGGTTATATGTGCCATTCCCAACCTGATCCAGCAGCTATTTTATAACCTGGTGAATAATGCCATCAAGTTCAGGAAGAAGAGTGTAACGCCTGTAATCAATATCCAGGCGGAGAAAATAAGTGCGGTTGAATGGGAAAAGCTTGCTGGTCCTCACGGTACCTTGGGGGCCAATGGTAATAACTATTACCGGATCAGTGTATCAGATAACGGTATTGGATTTGACGATAAATACGCGAAAGACATCTTCATGGTCTTTAAGCGCCTGCATAGTTATCATGACTTTGAAGGAACAGGGGTGGGTTTATCCATCTGTAAGAAGATCATTGAAAAGCATAATGGCTTTATAGAGGCGAAGAGTATTGCTGATAAGGGATCTACTTTTTATTTTGGGTTGCCGGAGAAGGTGGAGGAGACGGTTTAGGGCCAACTGGTCTATGAACCTCGACGGACTTAAGATATGCGAACTAGTTGCCAATAATTATCTTTCGTAATGTTATGCCCTTCTTTGTTGATATCCTCAGGTTATAATATCCTGCTGCCAGCTTCCTGTTGAATTGAACGAACGGAGAAGCGTTGAATTTCTTTGTATAGATCTGTTTACCGGCTGCATCGTAGATGAACATTTCCATTTGCTCGCCGGGATTGAATCCATTTAACCGGAGCGTGAAACTTCCATCTGCTGATGGGTTGTTCCAAACCTGGATGTATTTACCAGAAGGATCGATATCATTGGTTGCGGTGACATTCATATTTCTTTCCACAACAACATAAACAGCAGATCTTGCGGGTACAAGGATCTTTACATCGTCATTGCTAAGCGCCGCATCAGGCTTAATGGTAGCATAATTTAAAGGGCCGCCGCCTGCATTAGTTGCAGAAAACCCATTAACGGATACTTTGCGGGAGAACTCGCCA
>CAMLGP010000558.1 GCA_946479535.1 uncultured Bacteroidota bacterium | reverse complement strand
AAAGAAAGATGCTGTATACAACAGTGAACAGAATCACATATAGCAGTATACCTCCCAGCCGGTTTACCCAACCCAGCATGGCAATTTCAACCGTCTTTTGAATCAGATTGGCTCCTAATCGAACTAACAATACTATTCCCAGGAAAACTACCACAAAGGAAATCATTGGAAGCCATCTGTCTGATAGATGAACTATTTTGCCAAGCTGCACTGCTACCAGTGCTGACACCTTAATGGCCGCAGCCAGTCCCGCAATTATGGCAAGCAAAGAGAATATGCTTGCTATCAATCCCCGCCTGAAGCCTCTGATCACAGCCCATACTATTAGAAGGAGAAAGATGATATCGATGAACATGAAGAAATTTAAAAAACCTGTTATTTACTGCTCAATAATTCCTTCACCATTCCAGAAATGGTTTTCCCATCGGCTTTGCCTGCCAGTTCTTTGGTAGCTGCTCCCATTACCTTGCCCATATCAGCTGGTGAGGAAGCGCCGGTATCTGCAATTATCTTGCTGATGATAGCTTTCAATTCTTCAGGTGAAAGTTGTGCAGGAAGGAATTTTTCTATCACATCAATTTCTTCTTTTTCTTTCACTGCAAGATCTGCACGATTTTGCTGTTGATATATCTCCAGTGAATCCTTACGTTGCTTGACAAGTTTCTGAAGCAATTTGATCTCATCATCTTCTTTCAGTTCACCACCGGCACCTTCAGATGTTTTGGCCAGTAATATAGCAGCCTTAATAGCCCGCAGACTGCGCAACGCCTTTTCATCTTTGGCAAGCATGGCAGCTTTGAGATCAGTCATGATTTTTTGTTCTAGACCCATATTCTATTAATTAAAAATGGAACTTAATAATTATTTAATCAATCAGGTTGCCTTATTCTCTTTCATCTGTTTTTCCCGGAATTTGTTATAGAAATCCTGGGAAAATTTCTTCAATTCTTCTACAGCATCTTTATCATTGGTGGCACGGCCATATGTATCTGCCATCGTCATCATGGTTTGGAAAAAGAAATCAGCCATTTCATCTACCATCATATCTTTTGTCCAGAGATCTATCCGAAGCGCTGTTTTTTCTGCACCGTCCCAAAAGGATAGCATCATTGCCTTTGCCTTCTGTGCGTTTTCAATGGTAGTATCGGTTGCATTCCACGCAATCAGGTCAGGGATCTTGTTTTCATCTGTGTGCACGTCAATAATAATACTGGATAAACCCATAAGAATAATATTATGGCAAAGATAAGTAGTGCTCAATTTTGAAATCGGGAAATTGAGAAATTTTGAAATTTATTATGCCCCTCCTGGCTTTCTGCATATTTATTTAACCAGTTGGCAATTTCGAAATTTCCCAATTCCAAAATTTCAAAATACCTTACTCATTGCCTGCCAAAGCAGGTCAGCTGTCTTATCCCAGGTGAATTCTTTTGCCCTTTCAATACCTTTCTGGATCAGTCTGTTTCTTAGCGATTCGTCTTTATACAACAACATCACCTTGTCTGCAATATCTGTATGATCAGCCGGGTTGGCGAACAATGCCGCATCAGCAGCAATTTCCTGCATGGATGAATTATTGGAAGTAACCACTGGGATATGACAACACATGGCTTCAATAACCGGAACTCCAAATCCTTCAAAAAGTGATGTATAGACCATAGCATACGCAGATCCGATTATATTAGCCAGCTCCCTTTCATCAACATATCCTGTAATCACTACATCCTCTCTATATTTATAAGTCTTGAGGCTTTCCGTAAAATGCTCATATTTCCAGGCAAGCCTGCCCGCAAGTACCAGTTTCCAGTCACTCTTTTGTCTTTTCTTGAATACCGAAAATGCTTTCAGTAATTGCATCAGGTTCTTTCTTGGATGAATAGCGCCTGCATAAACAAAGTAGTTTTTCCCTCCGGTATATTTATTCCTGGTTTGTTCCTGAGCCACAAAATCAACCGGGTGAAATATTTCTTTCGCTCCACTGTATACCACTGTTATTTTTTCCTCACTGATTTTGTACTGAGTTATAATATCATTCTTTGAAAAGGCAGATACAGTAGCAATTGACCTTGCCCTTTCTAAAAATTTTGGTGTAAAGTGTTTATAAAATAATAAATGCGATTTCTTAATAAAGGAGGGATAATGAATAAAGGAAAGATCATGCACCACCAGGCATTGGGGAACTTTAGTTGTCAGGGAACAAAATCCATCACAGGATAAAAAGATATCTGCTTTATGTTTTTTAAGCAATCTTGGGATCTGAATATCATACCACCATTTCCATAATATGGGATGACGTGCCGGTGGACCAGCAATAATTGCTTTTACGTTTGATCCAAATACAAATCGTTTATCAAAAGGCCGGTCAAAAATGAAAAGAAATTCATGCTCAGGATGATCTTTCACCATCCGCCTTAGCACTTCATAAATGAAATACCCATATCCTTCCAGGTAATCATTTAATAAGAATCTTGTGTTGACAGCTATTTTCATCAGCGGGCAAAGGTAGTAGTGTAGATTTCGAAATTGGGAAATTACAATTTCGAAATTTCCCAATTCCAGGATTTCAAAATCCGCTCCATTCTCTAACTATCGTAGTTTCCCTACACTTGCCTTATAGAGCATCAGCCTTTTACTTTCAAAAACCAGTATTTTCCCAGCTATTGATGTTAAACACAACAGGTGCAATTACTGTGGATATTCGGTTAATACTGAATGAAAAACAGGGCAGTAATACAATTGATTCAGGCTCTATTCGTGTCTACCTTTATTGCAGTGAATAATCCGTAAGTGTAATCCATTATTGGATGGTTAAAGTCGTAGCCTATGAGACAAATATACCCCCGTTTTTTTACCGCTATACTATCAGTAATACTCCTCTTATCCATAACGCAGAAGGGTTTTGCTCAAACATGCCCTGATGGAAGTCCACAGGGTGGAACTGCATTTGATACTACCATCGCATTTCCTGCAGGTACTACTTTTACTGACGTAAAGTTCCCTCAGTTTGACCCCTCATCAGGTATGGTTACCTGTGTTAAACTCTGTATCACTATTACGGGTGTAGTGGATACACTGGCTATGCAAAATTTTGCCGGATCTGGTCAAACAGGAACCTTCACATATATTAGAAAGGATACTA
>CAMLGP010000557.1 GCA_946479535.1 uncultured Bacteroidota bacterium | reverse complement strand
ATCAATCATACATCGGGTCTTCCTTTTTTATTACCTGATAAAAAAGAACTTTTTCAATTACCCGCTGACTCAATCCCTTATTTTGTAACGGCAATGCTGACTAATTATAGCAAGGAGCAATTTTTCCGGGATTTACATAACGTTCTACTGGATACGATACCCGGTGTAAAGTTTAGCTATTCCAATTCAGGAGCGCAATTACTGGGATATATATTAGAAAGAATTTACCGCAGTTCTTTTGAAAATTTAATCCTAAAGTTTATTACCGGTCCGCAAAAAATGCGTTACACCAAATTATCCTATTCCAAAAAAGAGGCGTTGATGGTTGTAAAGGGTTATAATGACAAGGGAGTGCAAATGCCCTACAATCCTCCTATGATCGGCGCCGCAGGAAACATTAAATCAACTGTGACAGATATGCTGAATTATGTGAGGTTTCATTTGGACGAAACGAAACCTGTAGTTATGTTATCCCATGCACCTACTTTCGGCGACATAAACAGTTTTGCCATTGGGCTCAATTGGCAAATGAATAAAACGGAAGACGGTTCCAGGAGAATTTGGCAAAGCGGTGGAAGTTTTGGTTTTGCAAGTTACTGCGTTGTCTATCCCGAACTAAACATAGGAATCGTTCTTCTTTCCAACGAAACTGATAGAACAGCTCAGAATGGGTTGGGTGAAATAGCTGAAAAAATAGCAAGAATGGTCAGAGGGATGAAGTGACGATAAGAATATTGAGTTGAAATAATCAAAGGTTACGGTGGGTAACATTGCATAGGCATGTTTAAACAAAGCCTCCAACGTTAGCTGCGATCATCGTGCAAATTCCTATAAGTATATTTATCCAGTACAGAGAGTTATCAGTGTGTACTAAATATAATTTATCTTTATCGTCTCCTAAAATGAGTTCCTCATTGATTATTGTAAAAGAAATGTCTTTTTGCCATTTGAATGATACCACCCAGCGTGAGATTGCCTGGCTATATTTAAAATGTCAGCTTGAAAAAGATTTCAATGGAGTTGGCTGGCTATTGAAAAGAACGGAAGGGCTTATAGATGAGGCTAAAGATAAATTGGATAGGCAAAAGATAATTCCATAGGCGGTGCAAAGAGCGATGCACTATTAGTATCTATTCAGTTTACTCCCATTGCAAATAAATATTAATACCATTCATTTTGAAGAGTCGTCTTTCACGACGACTCTTTTATTACTTTCTCAAAGGCTGATTTATTGAAAATAAATTTCTAAATAAATAGAGTAAGATAAACGCTGCACTCATTATTGGGATTTCCCTGGTATTGTTTACTTCATTGCAACTTTACCAGTTGTTTCCCTACTGATGAACCGTCCTGCAATGCAAACCGGATAAAATAAGATCCCTGGGCCCACCCTCTGCTTCTAATGATATATTGCATTTCACCATTTGTATAATTCACCTGCTCACTGCTCATCAATTTTCCTGTGGCATCATAAATGCTGATGGTCATTTTAGCAGGAGCCGCCAATACAAAATGAGCAAGTGCATTGCCCGCTGCCGGATTGGGATAAATAACGAGGTAAGGAAATATATTGTTATTGGGAATGATAACATAATAAGGTTGCTGAAATCCCTGCGTCAGTAAGATGGAATTAGAAACGGTGGCGGTTTCAACAGCCAATTCACCAATGGTATAATCTACCTGCAAAGGACTGGTTATGGAAGCACCACCCGACGCTATTACTTTTCTTTCCAATGATTGCGCATGGATATTGAATGAGATCAGTAGTAGTCCGCACAAGTGGCTTAAGGCGTAAATTAATTTCATACTGGATAAATATTCACTAAATCAGCCGGGGTATCTTTTTAATTTGCCGGATTATTTCTGACTGTCAACGATGTGGTCTTTATCTTTCTGGGCTTCGGCACTTCAGGTGCCATAGGGAAACGTGCACAGGAGTATTCACTGGTTATTTTCCCTGTGTCATCTTTCTGATCTGCACGCGCCGCTACAATCTGCCAGGTAAACGATACATTTGAAAGCCCATTCTGCAATTCCTTCACATCAAATCCCGATGCTGCTTTGTTACTGACAAATACACCTTTGCAATCACCTTCCAGTTGTATAAACACTTTCAGATGATGCGTTTCATCTACCCGGATATTCCTGACCAGTAATGGATCTAACCTGACATGCGCAAATCCATTTCGTAATTGTCCTTCACCATAATCCTGGAACAATACTTCAGGCGCTTCCGGGCAAAACATTACGCGACCACGCCCCTGTTCATCTTCTACCACTGTTGATTTGACTCCGTTTGACAATATCCCATAATCCATAGCAGGTAGCCCTCCACGCCCTCCAACAAAAGCATATATCGGATGGGCAGGGTCCGTTCTTGCAAAGTACCCTCCCCAACCCCGGGCAGTTGTAGTTGAATATCCAGCCACTCCCACCCAGTCTGAACAACCCGATACGCCTGCACCAGCTTCCACAACTGTAGGACCCGGTTGTATAGGATTCACAGCAACGCCTACTACTCCTATCCCGGCATCACCCATTGTAGGTGCGGTAAGTCTTCCAAGGCCGATTCCATACACACCATAGTAGCTGGATATCGAGACCGAGCCCGCACCTTCCGCAGGAAGATAAACGGGCGAACGATTATTTCCGATGGCCAATACCCCCGTACCATTGGATGAATTAAGTCCATATAGTCCCTGGCCATCTCCATTATTTTCTCCATAGATACCGGCAAAGTTGCCAGTACTAAAACCACTGATGGGGTAATCTGTCTGCCCCGCTACTGAATTAATTGCTCCCGGGTAGCCTGTACCATACACTGATAATAATCTGCCGCTATTGGGTGATGCACGATTGATGGTTATTTGCGGAGTGGTCAGAAATCTTATCCGTTCATTGATGCCAGCCGCACCATTTGTTTTAATAAGGAAAGGCTGTCCGTCTGTAGTACCAATAAAATTGTTAGCGGGATTAGTATTCTGATTACCGGTTGCCAGCCATATGGCATTGGTAGAAGTGATGCTTGCAGGTATATTCGTTGTGTTGATAGTTAATTTTCCGTTTGGATTAAATAGTGTGTTGGCAATATTCCATGTATTACCTGGAGGACCTTGAAGGCCAACCGGACCAGCAATGCC
>CAMLGP010000556.1 GCA_946479535.1 uncultured Bacteroidota bacterium | reverse complement strand
AGTCCAATGCCATCTGATTCATTAAAATAAATACCATTGGCATCTGGTCCGCGATGTTCAATAGACCTTACGATCCTGCAAAGATCATCTTGCCTGAAGACTGGAGAAAGAAACCCCGCGATTCCGCACATAACTTTTGTAGCTTAATCGAACATACCTCCTGCGAATCCCTAAAAATATTACCAGGAAGAAGATCCAGATTGTGTAAGATAAAAATTTGGTGATTGTAGTATAGACACCTGCCTTTCGGGCAAGTTGCTCATTCACTTTTCCATAAAAATAAGTCGGAAAAAGGGTGTTGACTTTTTCATCGCTTTCTTTCCAATATGCTTTTCTCAGAATGTCCTTATGATCAACCAGGAATTTGATCCCGGGTCTGTCATAGGAATTCAACAGGTTGGCATCAGGCTCAAGATCTGTGTCGTAAAAATGCCATGATCCCCTATAAAAAACTTCAAAACAAAAATGACCATTGGAGTCAGATCTGGTAAACCCAACCTTCCGGATTGGATAACCTTTATCTTTTAGCAAATCCATCATAACAATGGCCTGCTGACTGCAAATACCATATGGGAATTTAAGTATATCATTCGACCTTACAGGTGCATTAAGATACATATTCAGGAATGATGGATTGGCCAGGTAGCCTATATAATTATAGCCGAAACCGAAACTAGACAAACCATGATAAAACCTCTTGCGCACAACTTCAGATGCGATCTGAGCGAATTCCTTTTCAGACTGATTATATTGAGATGAATTTTTTCTGGCTTCAAAAATACTATCACAGTAGGTTCTGAGCTTCTTTAAAGAGTTTAGTCCTTGCAGTGATGGATCATAATCCTCGTTATGCTCAAATTTCGTTTCTGGATAATCAAATCTCTTAAGAAAGTAAGGTTTCCCTGCGAATTCAAATATTGCCATCAAAAAAGTAAACAAAGCCAATAACAGGGTAATACTGCCGAGGGCCAAATATAGTTTTTTCATTAGGTATATTCCGGGGATAGTATTAAAAATCAATACGTAAAGTTATCAAAAAAAGAGTAAAGCCATTTATGATCGCGATAAAAGGGTAAAAGCACCCAGTTGCGCTATCGTAAAAACTCCAATTTTTCAGTATTTTCCGATAGCGATAAATAAGCCTAACCAGACTTTTACGCTTTTTTAATTCCTTTTACTACGGCTACCCTGAATTTATCACCATACTGGATCAGGCCAGCATGTGTAACATCCAGGTTAAAATCTTCACACCACTTTGCTACATGCTTAATGCGTTGAGGATGGTCATGTGCAGGAGAGAACATATCAAATGTATCCAGGATAACTGTTTCCCTTAACTGCTGTTTGCTAAGGGTAAGAGGTATTGTTCTTGTAATATCCACCACAGGCAAAAACCGGTTGGCCAGTTTGCCAATGCCTATTTTATGAAAAAAGAAATGCCATTTCATTAATGAATCCACGTTCTTCTCAATTTTTGACAATAGTTTTTCGTGCGACATCTTCTTGGTAAATGGTCGCAACATGTATTTGACATTTATTGTTGAGTACCATCCGAGGATTGGATAAAAATCAAGGATAACTTCGCCTCCGGGTTTGGCCTTATCAATCAGGGCTTTTACTGATTTCTTAAAATCAGGAGTATGTTGCAGCACTCCAAAACAAAATACCTTGTCAAAGGAATTATCCGGAAATGGCATATCATAAATGCTGGCCTGGAATAGGTTAAACCGGTCACCATGGTCTTGATTATTGCGGTAATTAGCAGATACCGCGTCAGAGTAATCAAGACTGTACAGGTTGGCTTCAGTATAATCCAAAACTACCTGTGAGAACCTTCCGGCTCCGCTTCCCACTTCAAGCACATCCATTCCTTTCAGAGAAACCTTATCCCATCCGGTTGCCGCGAAAAATCGATCCCGGCTGACCGTAAGTTTTGTCTTGGGATTGTCTATCTGGGTTTTCTCGAATTTATTCCACTGAAAACCAAAGCTGCCAGTATAATTATCATCTTGTACAAATCTGACAACTCCTTCTTTTTTTGGAAAAAAAGCCCCTGAATCATCCTTATAGCCCCCCTCAGTTTCATGCAGTGGGAGGTTATTGTAGGGATTTATCAATTTAATCATTCCTCTCTTTTTAGGTGGTGGTTCTATGGTATTATTCAGGTATGGTTAAATTATTTTCCCAATTCCAGGATGTCCGCATCATATCTTCCAGTCCAAATTCAGGCTTCCATTTAAGCAATTTTTGCGCCTTATCATTATTTGCATATACCGCAATTACATCCCCCTCTCTACGGTCAGCAAGAACATAATCAAGCTTTCTTCCCGATACTTTTTCGAACGCTGAAATGGCTTCGAGAACAGTTACTCCATTTCCTGTGCCAAGATTAAAAATTTCGAAATTCGAGGCAGGATTTCCCTTTGATATCCAATCCATGGCTAGCGTATGCGCGTGGGCGATATCACTAACGTGAATAAAATCCCTCACACAGGATCCATCCCGTGTATCATAATCCGTACCATATACTTTTAGGAAGGGAAGTTTTCCTGCGGCGAATTGGGTAATGGCCGGAACCAGATTTGAGGGCCTTCCATAGGGGATTTCGCCTATAATTCCGGAAGGATGAGCACCTACCGGATTAAAATAACGCAACAGAACAAACCGCGTGGAAGATGTTTTTGCCACATCCATGATCATATCCTCCCCAATCTGCTTTGTTCTTCCATAGGGAGATTCAGCTTTTTTCAACGGCGTTTCTTCAGTTACAGGAATTACATCGGCGTTACCATAAACGCTGCAGGAAGAAGAAAACACAAAAAATGGAATATTGAATTCTTCAACACAGCGAAGTACATTTATCTGTGATACCAGATTATTATGAAAATAGGCAAGCGGCATTTTTACTGACTCATCCACCGCTTTAAAGGCAGCAAAATGAATTATACCCTGAATGGAATGACTATTAAATATCTTCCTGACAGACTCAAAGTCGCAAAGGTCTATTTTATAGTTTACTACTTTTTTACCAGCAATTTTTTGGGCCCCTTCCAGCAGCCGGGTAGTGGAACGGGAATTATTATCAACAGATATCACCTCATAGCCGTTTGCCAACAGGTCTACAATGGTATGTGAACCTATGTA
>CAMLGP010000555.1 GCA_946479535.1 uncultured Bacteroidota bacterium | reverse complement strand
AAGGCTGAAACGGCATCCCCGACCGGAACTCCGTCTTTACTTGTCCATAGGAGAACAGGTCGCGCCATCGGCTGGAATAAAGCGGCAGCATCCATCCCGAAGTCCGGAACCGGGCGTTCGATGCCCGCAAACGGCGGAACGCTTCAGGGAAAATTCACTCAAAAGGATTTCCAGTTGAGGATGGTAGTTTCAAGGGAGATAGAAGATGGAATTTCGTAGAGTAGGAATGATACAAATTTAAAAAAATCCCCCGAGTTTCATATACCCCCTTTTGGGGTTTATTTTGATAAACAGTCCCGCCGCTGGCGGGAAAAAACTACCCCTTGTTAGGGATGAATGCTGCTATTTTACCTTGGGGGATCCCTCTGTAAAGGATTTGTAACTGCATTGTTTTGCAATTCATTACACGCACAATCACTTACAGGCTACTGCACTGAACCTGTCCGCATTACCCTGTATGGTATACTCAAGGAGTTCCCCAATAACCCCCAATTCGGGAGATGGTCCTAAGGATGCGGTGCGGTTGCCCTTTTAATTGTAGAACATAAAAAGTTTCAGCACAAACAAACTCAAATTACCAGCGGGCGGAAAATATTCATTGAATAAAGCAAGTGCTTTAGGATCCTTACTAAATCTATCCTGTAAAGACTGCCATAGAGTGCTCCACACCAGGTCCTGCTTATTCAGCAGCGTTTCATTGATCATATCAATGACGGGATCATTCACTGTTTTGGTACCGGTCTTTTTTGAACCGATTATCTGTACATCCGGGTTAATACTGGCAATACTGATTGCCTGATTGTAGCTACCACATGAACCCAGGATGGCAAGTTTTACAGATGGCGTTAATCTTTTCAGGGTTTTATCCAGGTGATAGCTATGTCCACGGTGAGTGAGTATGCTGGGTTCAATGGCATTTTGTTTAAGATAAGAGAACAGATCATCCTGCGCCATGAGGTCCAGTTCATCTTTTTCATCCAGAGGTTGATTGGCATAAATAACCATTGGCTGATCCGTTAGTGATTTAATGCTTACCCAGTTATCATTTTTAGTGAGTTCCCATTTTTTAGTATCGGAATAAAACTTTAAGAAATTATTGAAGGACATCTTGCCATCAGCATCGCCATAAAATAAAACAACCTGGTCAATTTCGCCGTTTTTGCCAGTAAGCGCATCACGTTTCAGAATTTCATAGTTACCCAGAGTTCTCCATAGCTTGTTATTTGAGCCCCTGTTGATAGCGAGGTCAAAAACCTGTAAGAGTATACCATATAATCTAACACCCAGGTATTCCCTGCCTGCCTTGCACCGGTTATAATTTGACCGTAGTTCCTGATCTACAAGAGCAGTTATATCAGTAGACGCGGTGAGGCCGCCGAAGAAGTCGGCCACATTCATAGCTTTTCCCAATCCGGTATTGGCATCGGCTTCAATACCGCCCATAAAACGTTTCAGCAAACCCGGTATTTCTTCACGCGGCATATTATTAAGGAAATCAATCAGCGTATTATAATTCGCAGCCAGCTGCATGAAAGTGGGGAAATTATCGAACCCTACCCTGTAGAAAAGAGAATCAGCATGCTGACCCTGAAAATTTTCCAATAATCTTTTATAAAGACCCAGATAACTGGAGGTATAAAGTTCATCACCGCAACTGGTAATAATATAATACAGGTCTTCAGGCCGGAGGTCTTTAACAGAAGCAAAGCGAAGGGCGTCCGGAGATTCATGCAGATCATTGATATGATTAGCATAAAAAGCAATTGCCTTTTCTTTAATGCCATCACGCAAAGGCTTTAAGAATGCAGCAGCAGATCGGTTAGCTGTAGATGATTCCAATAAAGTGTTGACCAGTAACTGGAAATATTGATTAATCTGTGTTCTTTTTTCTACAATTTCTTCAGGAGTAATGGTGTTATCTGCCAACTGTATCACAAAGGGTAATAATTCCGGAGCATTTTTATCGCCAGACAGTAAAACAATTTGCTGAAGATATTTATTGGATGAACCCCGGATTCTTTGCCTGAGTGCGATATTTTTTCCATAATCCAGGTAAGCAAGCATTTTAGGAGGGTCATACGCTGCTGCAATAAGAATTAAGGAATCCGCAAAACGGAAGCTGGGTTTGGTATTGAGGAAATCAAGGATGTATTGTGGAGTGTTTGAAACCCGCTTGAATACAGCAATATCATCCATTAACTGAAAATCATCATACTGACTAAATGCTGTTGCCAACGCCTGTGCGGGGCGTGCAGGCAATGGAGCCAGAATAGGAGCAACCGGCTGTTTCTTTATCAATGCAGGCAATACTTTTTTATAGGCCTGCAGGGCATCAGTAACATCATACATGGCAGATTTCTCCTTCACCATATTTGTTCTGAGTTCCTTCATGAAATAAACAAGACTTCTTACTGCTTTTTCTTTATTGGCTAGTGATAATGCATTATCAGCTGAAATGGAATTATAAATACCATTTACTTCCGTTTCAAAATAACGCGCAAGCGGACTGATAATGATCGTATCCTTAGACATACTCTTTAGTTGCCGTAAGAAACTATCCTGTTCCGTCTTAAAAAAATTATTGATGGGAGCGCCAGCCTGGGCGGTAACCATTACAGATTTAAATAATAATATCCCAGTAAGAATAACAGTAATTCTACGCATATACTTATACTCAGTGACCAGTATTAGAACAATGTCACCTATAATCGTTTAAAAACGTGCCAGATAATTATATAATTGGTAATAAACTATGTAATAAAACATAACGGGGATTTTTTTGGACATATAAAATATCTGGCATTGGTATGCATTTTGGAAGCAGGTATTAAATAAATCATAAAAACTGGCCTATCCAAAACTTTTACTACACCAACAGTCAGGGAGGATTTGAAACGTCAGGAATTTCTTATTATTCAAAATTATATTACTTTATGAAAAAGCTATTTCTATTGGTGCTCGGGTGTTGCGTTATGATTAGTACAACCCTGCATGCACAAAACAAAATCACTAAAGAACATTACACTGTATCAGGTGGTTTATTAGGTGCTGCCAACTTCAGTAAATTCAGAATTCCAGGCAATCATGATGATGCCGTTGATTATGACACAAAAACAGGCTGGGCTGCCGGAGGCTGGATAAACTT
>CAMLGP010000554.1 GCA_946479535.1 uncultured Bacteroidota bacterium | reverse complement strand
GATTCATACTTAAGCGAATCGACGGACCCATTGAGAGTGTTTTGATCTCATTTCCAATCGTATTAATGAATTGTTTTCCCTTATTATAGGCCGTATAACTGCTCAGTTCCAGGTTACCTTTCAGGAAATGGACCGGCAAACTATAGCTGATGTTACCGGATAAATTATAAACCCCATTGACATTTACAGGGCGGGTAACCCGTTTTGCTGTAACCGGATCTACAACATCATAGTTTACGATCTTGTTCTCAGTGATTGTTCCATTGAAGAAAAAGAAGAAATTCCTGTTCCTATAAGGTGTGACCAAATTCAAATTCGCTCTGAATGAATGCCTGAATTCCTGTTTTAGATCAGGATTACCTTCTTTAACATACAATGGATTACTAACATCAGGTACCGGCTGTAATTGAGACATGGTAGGCTGATTGGTGCTTCCGCTATAGTTAAGATTCAGGTATTTAAACCGGCTGAAATTATATTTGAAACTTGCCGTAGGAAGTAAATTGCGAAAGGTCTTTGTAATAATCGAATCCTTGACCCCGCTAATGATCTTACCTTTTAGTTCAGCCTGTTGCCAGGTCACTCCTAATGAGTAATTATATTTCTGACGAACTGTACGGAGTCGGAAACCAGCATTGGTATACCCGTATTTATTTTCAAAATCATTGGTCAGCATTTGATTTAGCTTATCATACTTTTCACTTAACCGGTTATAATCGTAAGTAGTTTTACTGGATGTATTCCTGGTATCGCTCTTGCCAGCGCTGAACTCCATCAGGCTCCTTCTCCACAATGGTTCCGTATACACTGCTCTTAAACTGTAGCCTGTTAAATCTGATTTCGAATCATATATCTGGTTCAATGAATCCCTGTGGTTAAGGCTGCCATTGGCATAATACCCAATTATTGATTGCAGATTACCATCTCCATCGCTCTCATTCATGGTATTTTGAACTGTAAAAGAGAAGGTTCTCCCCTTTCTGCTTCTGAATTTCTTACGGTAGGAAATCTCATTCCGGAAATTGTATCCCTCATTCCCTGTCTCATTATCACTAAAACCATCGTTGATCAGATCGCCTTTGGCACTGGTAGTTTTATACCGGGTGGTTGAGGAATTGCCTGTTTTTTGATAACTAAAATTGGGTATGAAGCGGATGGATTGAAAAGAATCAATTTGGTACAGGGCATTTATATTAAAGCGATGGGAATTATTCAGGTTATCACTTGTGGAAGTCTGATCATAAAAGTTGGACGTACCTGGTAAAAAATTCTCCCTTAGAATATGACTTTCAGTATAAGGATTATAGCGATTATAAAAATAGTTGCTCTGCCAGTCCAGCTTCTTTCCTATAATATTATTGTAGTTCAATCCACCTCCCCATGCCGTATTGATACCGCCATTACTGTTTCCCCCTAGTCCATAGGCTGAGGCATCGTCACTGGACAGATTAATGGCGATATTACCACCTCCCTTCATCTGATTCAATGCACCGGTAAAATTGAGAATATCCATAAAGGAGAATCCTTCTGCATTGGTATTGTTTCCCATGCCGATGGCAGACATTTGCCGGGCGCCCTTAAATGAGTTTACGTTGAACCTTCCCTCATATCGCTCCTTATCTCCGGCACCGGCAGTCACTTTTCCAAAAACACCCTTCTTTTTATCTTTTTTTAATTTCAGATTGATGGTTTTTTCATAATTACCATCATCAAAACCGGTAAGCTGGGCCTGGTCACTTTGCTTATCGTAGGACTGCACTTTTTCCACAGCATCAGCAGGCAGGTTACGTGTAGCAATCTTGGGGTCATTTCCGAAAAATTCTTTTCCATCAACCAGTACCTTGGTGACCTTTTCTCCCTGGGCCGTAATGGTTCCATCTTTATCAACCTTTATTCCAGGCAGTTTCTTCAACAACTGTTCAACATTGGCATTGGGTGCTGTCTTGAAAGAATTTGCATTGTATACCACTGTATCACCATCAAGGGTCACTGGAGGCGCTTCATTCGTCACCACTACCTCGCCTAAAACTTTGGTTTTATCATTCATGGTGATATTCCCCAGGTCGGGGTTCTTGTTCTCATCACTGATCTTAAAGGGTATATTGCTGTTGTGGTAATTCACATGCGAGATCATTAGCCTGTACTCGCCATTGGGGAGACCTTTCAATTCAAACTTTCCGGCATTATCGGTCATGGTAAAGGAGACCAAAGATGAATCCTTCTTTTCCAGAACAGAAATGGTGGCGGAGCCAACCGGTTGCCCTGACAGGGTATCAAAAGCTACCCCTTTTATACTACCATTTTTCTGGGCTGAAGCGCAAAATGCCAGGCCGAGGAAGGCAAATACCAGACATAAGTTTCTCATAAACTGTATTATTTACAGTTACGAAAGTATTCTTACAGGTTTCGAAACGCGGTTAATTAGGCTTGGTTTATTGTTAAACAATGTTAATAAGGCAATACTGGTAGGGATTGAAGCATTAATAGAAATATAGTAAAACGCCTAAGTAGTTCTACTATTTTTCAATAAAAGCCCATTTAACAGGTTAGTTATTAAGCCTCAATATTATAATATTCGATATCTGTTATATAATTTTATTAATACTTTTCCGTTCTCTAGAAATCAAATATATCCAATATGAAAAATAAAAGCATAATCCACTCGCACGAAGAAGCAAAGATCTATCGTAGCTATTACAAACCTTCTTTGAACATTTTCCGTTTAATGATTTCCGTTTTGTCGGTTTTTGTATCAGGATCTTCTCCTGCAGCAAGTTCAAGCTTCAGAAGAAAATAATTGTCTCTTACTAACCCCCTCAATAGTTAAGCTCTTCTGTAATACAGGGGAGCTTTTTTGATGGAATAGGTTTGGAGGGGTTAATTATCGGTCTTTTTTTGGCGGCCACCCATTTTATTCACTTTATAGAAAAAGCTTACCATAAAAAATCTGCGTAGCACAATATTCCGGGTATCCTGTATATAATTATCACTTGTCGTCCGGTTGATACTCTTGTTCTGATTTAAGATATCATTGACAGAAAACTGTAATTGCCCATTTTTCTTCCTGAAAAACCGTTTGCTGATCCTGGCATTCCAGATAGGGATCTGCTGATTGAAACCTTCCGCTCTCCCGGTATTAATATAAAGATCAAAATCA
>CAMLGP010000553.1 GCA_946479535.1 uncultured Bacteroidota bacterium | reverse complement strand
ATAAAGCAGTTAGGGAAAAAATACCGGATCGGTAAAAGCGAGAGCTATCTTGCATTGCGTGATGTAATGCATCATAGCCTAAAAAATTTATTCTCATTTGGCAAACAGCCAACAGAAGAATTCTGGGCATTGAATGATATCAATTTTGAAGTGAAACAGGGTGAACGGGTGGGCATCATTGGAAAGAATGGCGCTGGCAAAAGCACCTTATTAAAAATATTGAGTCGCGTTACATGGCCTACCACTGGAAATGTTACTATTCGTGGAAGGCTGGCAAGCTTACTGGAAGTGGGGACAGGGTTTCATCCGGAACTGACTGGCCGTGAGAACATCTATTTCAACGGATCAATACTGGGACTTAAGAAAGCAGAGATCAACAGGCAGTTTGATGCTATTGTTGATTTCAGCGGTGTGCAACAGTTTTTAGACAGTCCACTGAAGTATTATAGTAGTGGAATGCAGTTACGGCTCGCGTTTGCAGTGGCTGCCCATCTTGAACCAGAAGTATTATTGATTGATGAAGTGCTGGCAGTAGGTGATCTTGAATTCCAGAAAAAATGCATCGGAAAAATTGAAGAGGTAAGCAGGGACCATGGCAGGACCATTCTTTTTGTAAGTCATAATATGAGCTATATCTCCTCACTGTGCAATACAGCCATTCTGCTGGATAAAGGAAGGATGATTACAAAGGACAAAAGCTCTACTGTTGTTTCAACTTATCTTCAACAGATCACACGGCGGGCTGCCGAGATCAGCTGGAATGGAAATGACCGGCCTGGCAACAGCACAGTAAGATTACAATCACTCCGGCTCATTGATGCCAACAATCAAACCAGCGACAGCTTCCCCATCACAGAAGCAGTAGGTATTGAGATGACCTATGAAGTGCTGGAAGATAACCGTGTGCTCTGGCTTGGACATAATATCCATAATGAATTTGGAGTGAATATTTTTGATACGCATAGCACCAGTACCAATTATTACCGTGAGCCTCATAAGAAGGGAATCTATACTGCGGTTGTATGGATACCGGGCAATTTGCTGAATGCAGGAAGTTATTTTATCAGCAGTGCCATTTTCAATCACCTGGAGAACGCAGTTCATTTCCATGAGCATCAATTGTTACGATTTACCGTTCATGAAGTATTTGAAGAAAAGACAGCAAGAGGCATGAGTGGTGGAGATTTTCCCGGTGTGATCAGACCATTGTTAAACTGGACCATTAAAACTCCCTGATGCATGGCAAACGAATGGACAGGTGAAAGACTGGAAACTTTTGTGTTGCACGATATCACCATTGAGCACCTGCATAGATATGCCCTGGCGAAAGAGTTTGTACAGGGAAAAAAGGTTTTAGACATCGCCTGTGGGGAAGGATATGGTTCACATCTATTGGCTGAAACTGCAGAAATGGTGCATGGAGTTGATATTGATGAACCCACCATCACAAAAGCAAAAAATAGATACACCAGGAAGAATCTTGGCTTTGTGGCAGGGACGGTAGAGAAAATACCATTTGAAGCAGCCAGCTTTGATGTGGTTGTCAGTTTTGAAACCCTTGAGCATATATCAGCTCATGATTCCATGCTAGCTGAATTAAGAAGAGTGCTCAAGCCTGGAGGAATTCTCCTTATTTCTACTCCGGACAAGAAAAATTATAGCGATAAATCAGGATATTCCAATCCTTTTCATAAAAAGGAATTATCCGGGGAAGAATTTAGGCTATTGCTGAAAAAATATTTTAAGCACCAGGAATTCTATTTGCAGAATATATATACAGCTTCCATTTTATCAAACAATAGCCCGGCCACACCTACCATTTATGATGGAGACTTTAGGAGCATCCGAAAGATCTCCCAACCAGAACCGCTTTATTATGTGGCTGTATGTTCGGATGAAGAAGTATTATTACCAGCTACCAGTTTGTTTATTTCTAATAGCACGCTTGAAAAAGCACTTGACCAAAAAGAAAAAGAAATCAGGAACAGCCTGAGCTATAAACTGGGAAATGGAATATTGTATCCGGCCAAAATACTACGTCAATTATTTCGAAAGTCATCTAAATAAATCAATGCCGCTTTTCTCTGTCATCATACCAAATTACAACCATGCAAGCTGGCTAAAAGAGCGGATTGATAGTGTGTTACAGCAGGACTTCCAGGATTTTGAAGTTATCATTGCCGATAATCATTCAACAGATGACAGCAAAACAGTCATTGAGCAATACCGGAACCATCCAAAGGTCTCCTATATTATTCTCAATGAACAAAGCTCGGGTAGACCAATCACTCAATGGCAGCAGGGAGTTGAACTTGCAAAAAGTGAATGGATCTGGATTGCAGAGAGCGATGATATTGCCAATCCCGGTTTTTTATCCGCCTGTAAAAGATCTATCGAGACCAATCCTTCATTGGGATTGTGGTACTGCGATAGCAATATCCTGGATGAAGCCAGCGGTAAAATCATCCGCCGATTCTCAGAGCGCAGAAATGCAATTTTTAAGAACCTAAAATGGAATACTGCCTATTGCCAGGATGGTATCAAAGAGGTCAATGAATGCCTTAAATATGATTGCACGGTCAATAATATGAGCGCCGCAGTTTTTAAGAGGGAACTAATTGCGCCTTTACTGACTTCTCTCCCACCCTATGTTTATTATGCAGACTGGTGGATCTGCCTGCAGGTATGCTTCCAGGCAGATATTTGTTACAATCCTGAACCTCTAAGCACTTATAGGCGCCATTCTCAGAACTTTTCATCAACAGAAACTTCCCTCTTTCAAACCAAGAGTGAATATTTTGAAATACTGAAACTGCTCTATTACCAGGAACGGGTGACTGATAAAAAACAGCTCATCAATCATTTTGCCTATAACTTTCTATCTTACAGCTTTTTTAAGGATGGAATGGGAAAGGGATCGGTACTACTGAAAAAATATTTCGCCTCAGACCGAAAACTGGCTGCCATTGTATTCAATGGTATTGTAGGTTCCCGGATCTTCCCTTCATTCTATAAAAAGAATTATGAATTGAAAGATCCAGGAGAAAGCGTTAAACTCTGAACATGCAGGCATTTTGCAGCATCATAACAGCCGATTATTTTCCCAGAGCCCTGGCGCTCTATAAATCCATTGCCCGTTATGATGATCAGGTTGAATT
>CAMLGP010000552.1 GCA_946479535.1 uncultured Bacteroidota bacterium | reverse complement strand
AGAAGGTGGGGGTATTTCCCGGTTTAACCGAATTACGGAAAAATTCACCAGCTTAAAAAATAGTCCCTCTAATCCTAATAGCCTTTCCAATAATTCCATTCAGAATTTAATTGAAGATGAAAAGGGACTACTTTGGATTGCCACAGCAGACGGACTTGATACGTATGATCCTCAAAGTTGCAGGTTTGAGCATTTCAGGCATGATCCGGCTGATAATAACAGTTTGGGTGAAAATGGAATCATTTACCTGTATGAAGATAGTCGCAAAAGGGTGTGGATTTGCACAAACAATGGATTGGATTTATACGATTGGAAGAATAAAAAATTCATTCATTACCGCAATGATGAGAAGGATCCATTTTCCATAAGCAACAATATCGTCAATACAATATTTGAGGATAGCCATAATCGTTTATGGGTTGGCATGGATGGTGGCGGAATGGACCTGTTTGATCCAATCACTGGAAAATTTACCCATTTCAGGCATAGGGATAATGATGCTAACTCACTCGCCAATGACGTAATTACTTCTATTGCGGAAGATGCGGATAATAATTTATGGATTGCTACGGAAAATAGCGGGGTCAGTATTTTTAACTATGAAAAAAATAGCTTTTTTACCTGTAGCAATGATAAAATAGACAGGGAAAGTCTTAGTATCAATGCTATTAATTGCATTTACAGGGATTCCAAAAACAATATGTGGGTAGGGAATTTCGTAAATGGGATTGATCTGGCCAGTCGCGACAAAACTAAAGTTATCCATTACCGTAACCTGCAATCATCAAACAGTCTTAACAACAACCAGGTTCTGGCAATCATGGAGGATTCAAAGAATAGGATCTGGATTGGAACTGATGGTGGTGGATTGAACCTGTTTGACCCAAAGACAGATAATTTTACTCGCTTCAAAAATCAGAAGAATAACCCTCAAAGTATTTGTGGGGATTATGTATTGACAATGTGTGAGGATGCAAAGGGAAATATCTGGCTCGGTACCTGGGGAAAGGGGGTGACTCTTTATAACCCGGTTACTAATACGTATAAACATTTTAAAGCTGACCCGGATAACCCTTCCGGCTTATCTAATAATAACGCCTGGGTGATTTATGAGGATAGGGAAAAGAACATCTGGATAGGTACCTCCGGAGGCGGAATTAATCTTTTGAATCCTGACGGAAAAACTTTTACTCATTATAGATCCGATCCGGACAATAAGGAAAGCATATCTGATAATTACATAGTGTCCTTTTATGAAGACAAGGAAGGGCTGTTCTGGATCTGCACGTTTGGAGGTGGATTGAATAGGTTTGATAAAAGGACCGGGAAATTTAAAAGATATATTCATGAAGATTCACGCAATAGTATCAGCAGTAACAGTGTAAGTTGTGTACTGGAAGATGATAATAGGAATTTATGGATTGCAACCCGTTCAGGTTTGAATCTTTTAAATAAAGCTACCGGGCATTTTACAATTTATAACAAGGCCAATGGGCTTCCTGATAATGTAGTCTTTGGAATATTGGAGGATGATAAGAAAAATCTCTGGATGAGTACCAATAAAGGCATTTCCACCTTCAATCCCATTACCCGGCAATTCTCGAATTACGGATTACCGGATGGTTTGCAATCCAATGAATTCAAGGTTCAGGCATTCTGTAAAACCAGGGCTGGTGAAATGTATTTTGGAGGAATTAATGGGTTTAACAGGTTCAGACCGGAAAATATGCAGGTGGTGAAATTTGAACCGCCACTGGTTATAACAGGATTCTCCATATTTAACAGGAATGTGCCTGTGACTGAGGGCAAAAACGCTGTTCTTTCGCAAAGTATAACTGAAACAAAACAGATCACGCTACCGTATTCAAGTTCTGTATTTTCATTTGAGTTTGCATCGCTGAATTACACTTCTTCTGAAAAAAAGCAATACGCCTATCAACTGGAAGGCTTTGATAAGTACTGGAATTATGTGGGGGAAATGAATAAAGCAACATATACTAATATTGATCCTGGAACATATCTGTTTAAGGTAAAAGGATTGAGTAATGAAGGGGATTGGTCATCCAGGATCACTGCTATTCAGCTTACGATCAGGCCACCATATTATCGTACCTGGTGGTTCAGGATACTTTTCCTTTTATTAATTGCCAGTGGAACATTATTGATCTACGCATTGCGTATGCGTTCAACCCGGAAGCAAAGATTGTTATTGGAGCATAAAGTGATGGAACAGACCATACAACTTGTTCACGCAAATGAGGAAGTAAACAGGGCATTGCTTAAAACAGACAAGGCTAATGAAGAACTGGAAAAAAAGAATAAGGAATTGGAACAGTTTGTTTACATAGCTTCTCATGATTTGCGCGAACCGCTACGTACCACTACCAGTTTTGTGCAGTTGCTGGAAAGGCAATATAAAGGAAGGTTTGATGAGAAGGCCGATATGTATCTGCAATACATCACAGATTCATCAGAACGAATGAAGGTGCTGATTGACGATCTGCTGGATTACTCAAGGATTGATAAGCAGAGAGAAGCGGAGCCTGTTGATTGCGGATCATTATTAAAGGAAGTACTCACTGATCTGAATGTAGCTATCCAGGAAACGAATGCAGTTGTTACAGCCGGTCCGTTGCCGGTGATCAATGCATATCGTACGCAGTTGAAGCAGCTATTCCAAAACCTGGTATTTAATGCCATAAAATTCCGCCAAAAGAATCTTGCTCCTGTAATAAACATTTCAGCCAGACCCAAAGATGACTACTGGCAATTTTCAATTACAGATAATGGAATTGGGATTGACTCTAAAAACCAGGAAAAGGTATTTGGAATGTTCCAGCGCCTGCATTCTCGCAAGGATTATGAAGGTTCAGGAATTGGTCTTGCATTTTGTAAAAAGATTGTTGAGCTACACCAGGGCACTATATGGGTAGAGTCTGCAGTGGGTGAGGGGAGTACATTTCATTTTACGATTAAGAACGTGTAAATCAGTATTACTTTCTTCATCAGGTAACGCAAACTGATTCTTTTTCAATTTCATTGCCTTTTATAGATACATTCTGCCCGGTATTTTAAACAGCCTTAATTCTTTACACAAGTTTTCCCGTTTCTTCTGCAGCATCTTCCAGGGAAAGGTGTTTAAACATGGCGATGTGCTCTT
>CAMLGP010000551.1 GCA_946479535.1 uncultured Bacteroidota bacterium | reverse complement strand
TTTTTATTGTTAATTTAGCCCTGTGTCCTTCCTTAAGAATATATCTCACCCAACGCTAACCGATCAGGAGCTCGTAGCTCTTTATAAAAAATCGGGAGATCTTACTGCTTTAGGAGCGCTGTACCAGCGGTATATGGACCTCGTATATGGAGTATGTCTTAAATACCATAAAGAGCCTGAAACTGCAAAGGATAGTGTGATGCAGATATTTGAAGAACTGGTATCAAAATTGAAAAAACACGAGGTGGAGAATTTCAGGGGTTGGCTGCACCAGGTGGCTAAAAACCATTGCCTTATGCAGTTGCGGACACCCCGTAACCTGAAAACGGTAGAATTCAAATCAGAACTTGTGCAAAGCGAAGAAAATGTGCATCTTAATGGCATCCTGGAAAAAGAGGAGAATTTCAAAAAACTGGAGTATTGTTTAGGCACTTTAACCCCGGAACAGCAGAACGCCATTCGCCTTTTTTACCTGGAAGGAAAATGCTATAATGAGATCACAGCCCTCACCGGAATGGATTGGAACCAGGTCAGAAGTTTTATTCAGAACGGAAGAAGGAACCTGAAAATATGCATGGATAAAAGAGAAGCGGTTATCCAAAAATCAAAAACGGAATTGTGAGCGCTTCATTAAACTATCGAATTGAAAATGTCTAAGGACAGCAACATAAGATCTTATACCGCTATCGATATTGAAAAATATCACAAGGGACTGCTTTCTCCAAAGGAAATGCATGATCTTGAAAAGGCAGCCCTTGATGATCCCTTCCTGGCAGATGCACTGGAAGGCTATGCAGTGCCTGGTATCAATGTAACCGCTGATATCGCGGATTTAAAAAAAAGGCTCTCCGATAAAACCGGGGAGAACAGAAAAGTAATACCTCTGGCAGCCCCTCCCCGCTCTTCTTTCCCCTGGTTTAGGGCTGCTGCCATGCTGATCCTGGTATTAGGTGCCGCATTCCTGGTTTACCAGTTTGGATTTAATAAGGATTCTTCTCCCAGGGATGTTGCACAAAATAAACCTGCTCCCACAAAGGATTCTGATCAATCCTCCCAATATTTAATGCCCGATTCTCAAAAGGAAATTGTTTCTTCTCTTAAGCAGACCACTGATTCCTCAACATCTTCTTCTGCAAAAGCCAAAGATTACTTTCTAAATAAATCTGCAGAAGGAGAAGCAAAACCTCTTACAGTGCAGAAAGCAATTTCCGACTCACCTGACCCAGATACTGTCTATGCATTTACTGATGATATATATAAAAAGAAAATTGACAAGACCACTGTTTTACCGCCTCCCCCCGTAAATGAAGAATCAAAATATGAACCTCTGGAAAAAAAACTGGCAGACCAGGAAGTTCTTCGCAGACAAAATCCAAACCAATTTGGAGTACCAACGGTCCAGCAACCTGTAAAAGATGCAAAAGCTGAGCAATTAGAATTGGAAGCAGTTGGAAAACAAAATGCCAGGGACTCAGCAATCGCAAACCAGGGATTAGTGCGTGATATGGAGGCTGCAGCTTCTAATCGTGGTAATGCATTGGCAAAACAATCCAATGCTATTGCAGGTGAAAAATATAAGAATGCGAACCGCATAAATATATTCCGTGGCCAGGTAATTGATGAAGACAAAAATGTTGTACCCTTTGCCAATATTACCAATAGAGCAGATAATGTTGGCACCTATACCGACGCTAAAGGGAATTTCACACTTACCTCTCCAGACTCCGTATTAAATGTTCAGATACGTTCCCTGGGATATGAGAATAATAACTCTCAGCTCAATAACACATCATTGAGTAACCAGGTGATTATGCAGGAAGACCGCAGTCTTAAAGAAGTAGTAGTTAGTCGAAAGAAAGTAAACAGCACCCGTTCTCGCACGTCTACCATGGTACTGGAAGAACCGGAACCGGTTGATGGCTGGACCAATTATGATGCCTACCTCGCCAATAATCTCAACGTACCGGAAACCTGGAGATCCAAACAGAATGAAGGCGAAGGCTCGGTAACACTTTCTTTTGAGGTGGACAGCAAAGGCCAGCCAGTCAATATCACCGTGGATAAATCCCTTTGCGAGAGCTGCGACAAAGAGGCCATCCGCCTCATCAAACAAGGTCCAAAATGGAAGCGGAAATCCAAAAAGGGAAGAACCTCAGTTACCATCAGTTTCTAATTGTTCCCGATAGCTATCGGGCCCCTAACTTCTGACATTTTATTTGGGGGATAATTTTACCATTGTATGAATGGCTAACTGGTAGCGTCTGTCAAACTTAGTTAGCTTATCTTTGCCACTCAAAAATGCCAGATATGAAAAAACTTATTCTAGCTATCAGCGCAGCCCTTTTAATTTTTGGGTCCGAAGCGCAAACACTTAAAACACCAGCTCCCAGCCCTACACAGACTATCAAACAGGATTTTGGATTATCGTCCATAGAACTCTCCTATTCCCGGCCATCTGTAAAAGGAAGAAAGATCTTTGGTTCACTGGTGCCCTTTGGCAATGTATGGCGCACAGGCGCCAATAGCGCCACTACTCTCACCTTTGGCGATGATGTAATGATCAACGGTAAAAAAATCGCCGCAGGGAAATACGGCTTTCTGACTATTCCAGGTAACGACAACTGGACCCTTATCATTACTAAACAGCTGGATGTTACCCAACCTGCCGCCTACAAGCAGGAAAATGATGTGGTAAGAATGGAAGTTAAACCCGTAACTATCAGCTACCAGATTGAGAACCTTACCATGCAGTTCGGGAATGTCAAACCTTCTACCTGCGAATTGCAGTTGATGTGGGATAATACTTATGTAGCGCTTCCCATTTCAACAGACGTTGAAAGCAAGGTTATGGCTCAAATAGATCAACTGATGAATAAGGACAATCGTCCTTATTTTAATGCCGCCATGTATTATGTGGACAATGGCAAGGACCTCAACCAGGCACTTGCATGGTTTGATAAAGCCATAGTGGCCCAACCCGATGCATTCTTTATACACTATCAACGTGCCAATTGCCTGGCAAAATTGGGTAAGAAGAAAGAAGCAAAAGAAGCTGCTGAAAAATCTATTGTATTGGCCAAAGCCGCCAAAAACGATGATTATGTGAAGCTGAATAATGACCTGATCGCAACTCTCTAAAAATAGTAGAATATGAACTGGCCCCGATATCCC
>CAMLGP010000550.1 GCA_946479535.1 uncultured Bacteroidota bacterium | reverse complement strand
GAAACAAGAAATGAGAAGGCTTTAAGCAAAGAAGAAAGAGAAGAAACTGTACAGGTCTTGGAGCAGAAAGATTTACTAAGCAAAACCAATGAAATGATAGGTAAAAGTGGTGTGATTGGTGAAGAAACAAACAGGCTGCTGATGTACCTGATATTTACCAGCAGGAAAAGAGAGCATCCTTTGCATATTATCAGTTTGGGTAATAGTGGAATTGGAAAAACCTACTTACAGGAGAAGGTAGGAGGACTGGATTTAATAGGTTTTACCTTTACCAGGATAAATGCGGTAAAATTCGCTACGTTCAGGTTCTTTTGGAATTACCTGTTCCAGTTTTCCTTCCATTTATCAAACTCTTTCTTGCTGATGCGATACCTCGCAAAATTTCCTTCGTGTAAGCTCAGCAATTCAGTTTCCACCATTTCAATGTATCGTGCAGAGTCGGCTCCGGGAAGACGAAGTGCATCGGACCTGATTGTTACTGAAGCATCATATGGCGTCAGATTTTGACTTATAATTTGGTTAACTATTTCCTGTAATGCATTTCTGTATTTAATGCGGAATGGATCTGGTTCTCCTATAGTTTGTCGAATCTGGGCATAGCGGTCTGCTGAGCGTTCGCAGGCCCAAATGAAAATATCCTTTAGTAATTCCGTTCGGTTCAGTTCGTATACGGCCAGCAATCCCGGAATATACAGGTCTTCAGGTACCCCTATAAAAGAAAGCGGTATCAGGTTATGCTGATTGAGTGGAATATTGGCTGCCAAGCGCGAAACCCTTTTATTGACATCTTCAAATGGTTGTAAATACGGCAATTGTACCATCATGAAGAGCGCCTGCTCATGGGGATCTTTGATTGCTCCGGCTTTGGCCAGGATCACGTCAAGCATTTCCTCGATTAATTGAGGAATAGCAGTGGGAGTGTAGGCTGAATTCTTAATCCCCACACCAAAAGATCTTAGCCGGCCCGGCGAAGCAGGATCCGGTAACAGGTTATTGGCAAGCATAGCGTGTAAGTTCAAAATTGTATACCGGTTGAAGCCAATCTCACCCGCATCTCTCACCAAAAATTCTATTGCATCCTTGTGGTTTAATATCATTTGTGCGTCCGCCTCTGATTTGTTCGGTGCATGTTCGCCATGTGAAAGCAGACGCTGTGTATCCAATAAAGAATAAGTATTACCTTCCAGGCGGCTGGAATTCCAGGATAAATCAACCAGTAATCTTTGAAGAATTTGTTTGGCATAGGTACCTGCCGGCAAACCAGTAGCATTTGTTGTTAATTTCGCCAGACGTGCTCGTTCATCCTCGGTGAGGTAATAACTTTCATTTGAAAAATATTGATCAACAAAGTTTCGGCGATACGCTACTGGTGGACGTTTGTTCCACGGAGCTGACAATATTGCCAAAATTTCCCTGCTCCCTCTGGATAATGGAATTTCTTTTGATGGTATGTTGGATGATGGTTCTTCAACTGTTACGGTCTGGAAAGGATGTTCTGTATATTCCTTTCTGGAAGCGTAATACCTGGTTCCTTTTTTTGTTCCGGATAATATAATTGATCCCTGTTCAATAAGTGTTTTCAGGCGGCGCTGTAGGGTTCGGGTTTCTGCAATGCCGGTGGAGTCTGCAATTTGCTGAAGGATTGCACCTTCAGGGTATTTTGCCATTTCTTTTAAGATATGTTCCAGCTCATTGGAAATCTGTGCTGCTTTGGCCATTTGCGACATTTTACAGGACAAAGGTACTATTTATGCGACAGATTTTGATTGTTGAGTCATTTATTTTGTCGCATATATTTTAAATTATTGATAATCAGTTAAAAATATGTCGCATAAAATGTCGCAAAAAAGTTTGTCCACTATTATACTTACAAAAAAAGGAGACCGCTTTCACAGTCTCCTTTTCAAGGCTCTATTTACAACCTTCGTTATTAGTACACCACTTTAATCTCCACTCTTCTATTCTTGGCTCTGCCAGACGCTGTTGTATTCTCTGCTATCGGCCTGGTTTCACCATATCCTTCACTCGTTATCCTGTCTTCACCAATTCCTTTACTTACAAAATAAGCCTTCACCGCAGCTGCCCTATCCTCACTTAACTGCTGATTCTTTGCATCATCTCCTGCATTATCAGTATGGCCTTCAATGCTCAGTTTCACGGATGGATTCTCATTCAGGATGGCTACCACACGGTTAAGCGATGCATTTGACCGGCTTGACAGTTTTGAGGTGCCAGATGCAAATGTTATATTCTGTGCCGCTGTTGCAATGGTCTTGCTCACATTGGCCGGAACATCAGGGCATCCATGATTGGCTGCAGTACCGGGTACATCCGGACAACGGTCTTCATCATCATTCACTCCATCATTATCTCTATCTGTTACCGGGCAACCATTTCTGCTGGCAGGACCCGCCTGGTCAGGACATTTATCTTCTTCATCATTTACACCATCTTTATCCCTGTCAGGAATGGGACATCCCTGGTATTTGGCAATACCTTTCACAGTTGGACATTTATCCTGCTCATCATTGATTCCATCTCCATCTGTATCAGGAATGGGACATCCATGATATTTTAATGTACCCGCTACACTTACGCAACTGTCTTCTTCATCATTGATGCCATCACCATCCGTATCAGGAATTGGACAACCTTCATATCTTTCCAGACCTGCCACACCCGGGCATTTGTCTTTTTTATCAGGTACTCCATCACCATCTGAATCTCCATCAACCTTTTTACCGAAAATTTTGATCTTTAAACCAACCTGTGCATCTGAATTCTTTGTCATGAACGGAGCAGCTTCTGTTCCCCTGTCATCTATATTAGTTAAACCATGCACATAACGCGCAAAGATGGTAACAGGGCCATGGGGGAATACTTCTACTCCACCAGAAATATCAAATGTGGGAGATCTGAACTGGCTTTTATGAGCCATATAATATTTGTCGCGGATAATGTTTACAAAATCTGCCTGCGGCCCAACGGTAAATGCAAACTTATCTCCCGTATGGAACTTTACCAGCAAGGGAACCGAAACGTACCCAATTCTCCCCGTATTGAGGATTAAATTGGACGCACTTCCTGTACTGGCCCTGTATCGCATAATACTGTAAAACACCTGCGGCTCAATTGAAATCACTTTACCGAGTGGGAAATTGAGCCATCCGCCAGCT
>CAMLGP010000549.1 GCA_946479535.1 uncultured Bacteroidota bacterium | reverse complement strand
AAGTCAGCGTTTGTTCATAAGTACTTCTTGCAACATACAGAGTGGTGCTATCTGCTGTTGATTGAGGAGTAAAGATCAGTGGAAGACCTCCGATGTGCAAAAACAGGTTGCTGTAATTTATTGCGCGAAGGAAGCGAACCTCATCCAGCCTTTTATTATACCAGGTGGAAGTAAAGTTTGCTTTATTCTGAGTTGCCTTCAGAATAAACGTATTACATCTCCTTATTTGCTCATAAGCTGCAGTCCAGTTAAACCGGCTGATTGTTGCAACACCTACTGCTCCACCACCAAATAGACCATAATTAGTGGATGCAGGATCCACGATTCCCTGTTTGTATTTGTAGGAGGCATAATAGTATCCACCGTCATTGTCGTCCGTAAAATTGTCAAATTGTTCCGGCTGACCGTAAATATCAGGCAGGTTGCTGTATAGATCGTTTACAAAAATATCTGCATTTGTTTCATTTGCCCATTGGGTATCGTCGGTCAACTTTGTTTTATCTACGTTATCCAATACTTTCTTACAGGAGAAAATGCCAGCGGAACCCGCTAATAACACTCCTAATAAGATATATTTCTTTAATGTTTTCATTGTAATTTTTTTTAAACAGTTAGAATGAGGCGCTAAATCCGGCAATAAACACTTTTTGAAGAGGATAACCGGTTTCTCCTGTTGTTTCAGGATCCGTGAATTTCATGTTGCTAATTGTAAAAAGATTTTGCGCTGTACCATATACCCGAAAATTCTTAAACCTGGCTTTGGAGGCAATGCGAGCCGGAATGGTATATCCAATAGTTGTGGTTTTCAGTCTCAGGTAAGAAGTGTTTACGATCCAAAAATCTGAGGCCTGGTTGTTATTGGTATAGGGAGATGAAGTAGATCTTGGATATTTGGCATCCTGGTTAGAGGGCGTCCATCTGTTGTTATAATATTCATACGCTGAATTACTATTGTTATTGTTGAACGGTATGGTCTGGAAACCTCTGATATCAAAACCAGAAAGGGCAGAACCCTGGAAGAATAAGGAGAGATCAAATCCTTTCCAGCTTAATGTGCTGTTCAAACCATAAATGATGGCAGGGGTAGCTGGGTTGCCAACAACAGTTTCATCGTTTGCATCAATCTTATTGTCTCCATTCTGATCTTTATACCGTATGTCACCCGGATGTAATACTCCAAATTGGGTGATAGCATATCCATCAGCGGCATTGATAATACCATCTCCATTCTTATCATCTGCAGTTGAAAATAATCCCAGTGATTCATATCCAAATTGCGTATTTAAGCGACGGCCTGTGCGGCTGCGGTTTGGATTATTTCGCTGTGTTGGATTTTCAAAAATCTCCAGGAGCTTGTTCTTTGCATAAGTGAAATTGCCATCAATGTTTAATTGCATACCATTCTTGAATCTCTTGGTGGATCCAAGGGTTAACTCAATACCCCGGTTTCTCATGATACCACCATTCACCTGTGCTCTGGTAATGCCGTATTCTACAGGTACAGCTCCTGTAGGATTCACAAGCATATCGGACCTCTTTTCAGTAAAGAAATCAGCTTCAAGTCTGAATAATCCTTTCCAAAAACTTGATTCAAACGCTATATCTACCTTTTTGGCAGTTTCCCATGTAATGTCTGGATTGGCTTCAAGAGCCTGCCAGGATCCCTGTACCAGTGCACCTGCACCATATGCATATGAATTGCCATACAGGGTATAGGCGTTTATGAATTGGAAGGGGTTGATCCTTGCAGTACCCGTGGTACCAAAGGATCCTCTCAATTTCAGTTGATCTACCCCTTTAACAGACTCAAAAAATTTCTCATTGGAAATAACCCAGCCCGCTGAGAAGGAGGGCAGGAATGTCCATCTTTTACCGGGAGCAAACAAGTAGTGTCCGTCATAGCGTCCTGTAGCTTCAAAAAGATAGGTTTTTCTGAAAGCATAATCCGCCCGATACAAGAAGCCGGCAGAGCTACCAGTTGATGAGGAACCATTATTGTCAAAATCATTTTTGTTGGAACTACCAAGGCCTAATTCATCCAGGTCAACTGCAAAATTGTTTCTTCGGGCATTAAAGTTTAACTGTTTGTTGCCTCTTTTTTCTGCTACGCCAAGAAAGGTCACATCATGTTGGCCGAAACTATTATGGTAATTGAGGTATCCCTGGTAGGTAATTGTATTATTTTGATAATAGTTCTCATTCAACCAGGTATAAGTAGTTGCGCTACTTTCCTGAGTTGAATAAGCCAGTGTATAGGTTGCCGGAGTAGTTGTCAGATTTTGAGTGTAGTAGGGATAAGGCTTGTGCCATTCTTTCTGGAAATAGTTATAAGGATCATAGCTTAAGGTTCCTTTGAGACTAAGCCCTTTGATTGGTAACTTCTGTTCAAGCGTAAGTGAAGTTAGTGTTGTATTGGTATTCTGGTAAAAATAGCCGCCTGATCTTAATACGCCTATTGGCGCATTTCCGGAATTCTCACCCCAAAGTCCATTGGAGAAAAACAGGTTTACAATGGGAAGGAATTTATAAGCGCCTCTAAATAATTGGTCAGTACCACCCTGTACGTTTCCTGATTTCTGTATGGAACCATTTATACTGAGAGATGCACTCGTGGTCTGAGTTATATTCACATCCAGATTAACGTTATAGTTGTACCGGTAATAATTTGAACGGTCAAACATACCTTTCTGGTTAAAATAACTGATACCAGCAAAATATTTTACATCCCTGGACCCACCCCGGATCTGCAAATTACCCTGATACATAGGCGCATGTTTTTTTATAACATCATTCAGTGCATCTGAAATGGGGAATTTGTCTGGGTCAGTTGCGTTATTTTGAATATAAGTATCTATGAAAGATTGAGAATATGTAGGAGTATTTAGGGGATTGTCATTTATCAAAGCCTCATTCTTAAGCCGCATATAATCAAGCGGGTTGAGCATTTTCGGAACATAAGTAGGAGTTTGATCTCCATAATAACCACTAACGCTTAATTCAGGAGGACCGGCAACCCCTCTCTTTGTTGTAATTAATATTACGCCGTTTGCGCCATTCAAACCATATGGAGCCACCGCTGCTGCATCTTTAAGTATGGTGACATTGGCAATATTATTAGGATCCACTTCATTAATATTGTTCCGGGGTACACCGTCAACAACTACCAGTGGGGCAGCATCACC
>CAMLGP010000548.1 GCA_946479535.1 uncultured Bacteroidota bacterium | reverse complement strand
ACGAATCAAAAAAACGGGATTAAAGCTAGACCAACTGATGCACAGCTGGCAGAGGCAATAAATAAAAGACTTTCAGGATTGTTGGCAAAGTCAGTAATGAAAAAATACTTAGCCACAGAGTGCAATAAAAAGGAGCCACCCCATAAACCGGTAAAGTTTGAGGTCTCTCTGGGAAAATTGATATTATTTCCGGAAGGGGCAGAAGTGATCCAGGAAGATGATCACATGATTGCTTTTTTGAAAGAAGGAGGTTCTATCTATTATTATGATGACGGCAGGGAAGTGAATTATCCCGCTCTTATTGTGGAATTGGGAGAACTGGTTCTTGAAGATGTAGAAACTGGGCCGGTCAAAAAGCCGGAAGTAATTATCCAACCCGCAGGTACCAGTGATAATTTTAACCTGAAAGATAAAGTAATGGAAGCCCTTGATAAAATGGTAAAAAGCATAGAGAATTTTGGCCTGCAAAGCAGTCTTAACAGTGGAGTGCAGGCACCTGGCACATTTACACCCCAAAAAGATATTTTCAAATAGTAAGATTAAAATGAAAAAAATAATTCTTTTTTGTGGCTTATCTATTTCAACAGCAATATCATCTGCCCAGCCTGTTCGCCCTCAATCTATTGAAGACAGCGTATTAGGTTGGATGAAAGTGTACAATTTCAAAGGTGCCAAATCACCAATGGAAGTTGACAATAAGCATTATTCAATCGCTCAATTATCCATTTGTGATTCTTTCGCCAACTGGATCCAGGCCAGTTATGCTCCAAAAGGCGGATTGGGAGATATTAAAAGATCTGTTTCGGAAAAATTGGGTTTATATAATCAGTTTACAGCCTCATTGCCGCCGAGTTATGGTGCTTTTGCCAAAATCTATATTTTCCTTAAATACAACAGTAATCATAAACTGATACCTGAAACCGATCATCATCTCTATTGGGGTGTTTTTGCGAACCAGGTGCCGGGCTGGCCCATCAGGGATATCTGTACCTCCTCACAATATTATTTTACCATGCCTTCATTTGAATCATCTTTCGGCGGTGAAGAAACAAAAAAGATTCATGACCTCTCAAAGCTGGTAAACCTGAAACCCTATATCAGTTTTTGGATTAAAGATATAGAATCAGGAGGCGGAAATGATTATGTTTTATTATGCAGGGACAATAAATCACCCTTTGTAAAAATAACAAAAGGAGAATACCTACGCTTATTGGAAAGCGCTATACCCGGTTTTTATGAAGCGGAAAAGAAAAAGATTTATGAGCAGAATAAGAACAACCAAAAGAGTATTGATTATTTTATGAAATCCCTGGAGGAGAAAAAGGAACGTTTTCTTATGGGATTAAAGAACAATAGGGAAAGGTACAAAAACCGGCTGGAAGAGATAGCATTAACGAGTAGTCAGCCATCACTGTATGATTTGGAATTTCGTGATGTATTCAGCAATGGTGGTATAGATGACCCGGAGTCAACCACAGGAAGGGTTCCTGTTTATAAGGTTGACCCCGTTATGGCAGAGTTATGTAAAAAGGATAAACCGCAATGGATCCTGGTCAGCTGGTGGTGGAGTCCAGTTGATCCTGTAGAAAAACACCTGCACGAATCCATTACCAACAATTTTAATTTTGATTACGTCTACAACTATTTCTTTGCTCCTGATAAAATAAAAGGACAATCGTACAGGCCATTGCGTTCACCTTTTTATAAAGAAGCAGTGGTCAATACCGAAGCATCGGAAACCAGCAAAAAGAATACCGCCGATAAGGACGTCTATTTTTTTGAAGACTTCTCGACTACTGGCATTGGCCAAAAACCTGGCGGCTGGCAGGCAAAATTGAATTATAGCGGAAGCACAGGTGTTGTGGCTAAGTTTGACGGAGCAGAGGGGAAGTGGGTAGAACTGAAAGGTCACTATATAAGCCAGTCCTTTTTAAAAAAATCGATGCCTCAGGATTTTACACTGAGTTATGATTTGATAGTTCCCCAAAATTTTACCTGGGGAGCAAAGGGGCTGACCCTGCAGTACGCAAAAGAAACATCGCCAGGCAATGCAGAGTCTTATCTGAAGCTGAAACTACGCCCTGGTTTTGATGGCAGGGATGGTGAGGTGACATTGGAAACAAATTTCCCATTTCCACCGGGCTATTTAACCGGTACAAAGTGGTTGGTGGCTAAAGGCTTTTCCAATAATAAGAAAATTAACCGCATTGCTGTAGCCATAAAAAAGAAAGGCGAAACCCTACAGGTATTTATAGATAACAATAAAATTGTTGAATACGAAAAGGCAATACCCGCGGCACACCTATTTAATACGCTTTCATTGGATTGCAGCGGTAACTCAGGGGAGAACGACAAATTTTATATCAGCAATATTAAAATCACTAAAGATTAAAATCTTTTCATGAATAGGATAATTGGGAATTACTTTATTGCTATTAACAGCAAATGGAGGATGAAGTAGCTGGCGCAAAGATCGTAATTAATGAATACCTGGGTAAATCACAGGAATGGCTTGCCAGGGGTTTGAAGGAATACTATAATGGGTCGTTTGAAACTTACTATCCGCCAGGCCTTCGAAAATATTTTGATGAGCTGGATGTATATAGGGAAAGCAGGGAGGACAATACAAGAACCGGGATAGTAGCCATAAATCCCACTTATTTTAACAAAGGCCTGGATAGAGATATACCCCAGCTTATTGCAGTGACCGTGATCAAAGGCAGATATCCCCACATGCTAAAAGTGGCCAGGCTGATCAAACAGTCCGGTGCACTGGCCCCGCTGGAAGAACTTCTAAACAGGAAGTAGAAAAATCCTGTGTTTACAGGAATAAATCCACCTGCAACAAGGATAGATTTGATCAGGTAATCCGAATAAAATCAGCAACAAATGAATAAATCATATTTCTTCCTGATCATAGGTGTTTCATTGATGAGCCTGATAAGGCCCACGTTCATGTTTGCGCAACAGGAAACTTTTGACATTGCCACTTTTACTCCGCCTAAAGGCTGGAACAGGCAGGTATCACAAGACGCTATTCAGTTTACTAAGGAAGACGCAGCAAAAGGGGCATATTGTGCCATTACACTGTTTAGATCTCTGCCCGGAATAGGGGATTCCAGGAATAATTTTGACGCGGCATGGACAGCCGTTGTGAAAGAAACGGTACCTGCGTCAGTAGCACCAACCAT
>CAMLGP010000547.1 GCA_946479535.1 uncultured Bacteroidota bacterium | reverse complement strand
TCCCCGAAGAAGGTTTTATTCCTTTTTACCTGGTAGACAGAATTTTCCGTCACCTGCTTACAGATATTACCGGCAATACTCACCGTTCTGAATTTTGCATCGATAAATTGTATTCTCCCGATAGCTTCTCAGGCAGATTGGGCATCCTTGAATTCCGGGCATTTGATATGCCACCTCATAAACGCATGAGCCTGGTACAAATGTTACTGATCCGTGGGCTCGTATCCAAATTCTGGAAAACCCCCTATAAACATAACCTGGTAAGATGGGGAACAGAATTGCATGATAAATTCATGCTACCGCATTACGTGCGGGAAGATATAAGGGAAGTGGTGAATGATTTGAATGATGCCGGCTATCCCTTCCAGTTAGCATGGTTTGATCCTTTCTTTGAATTCCGTTTTCCGCACTATGGAACAGTTAGGATAAAAGGCATTGAAATGGAAATACGGATGAGTATAGAGCCCTGGCATGTATTGGGGGAAGAAATGTCAAGTTCTGGCACGGCGAGATTTGTAGATTCGTCTGTCGAGAGAGTGCAGGTGAAACTAAGGGGTATCAACAGTTCACGGTATGCATTACTCTGTAACGGCAACCGGGTAGGGTTGCAATCTACCGGCACAAAGGATGAATATGTTTGCGGAATCCGCTACAGAGCCTGGAAACCGCCTTCCGCGTTGCACCCCACAATAGATATAGACGCTCCAATCACTTTTGATATTATTGATACCTGGAACAGTCGCTCCATTGGCGGATGCACTTACTATGTTTCCCATCCCGGCGGTAGAAGCTATGATGCATTTCCAATCAATAGCTACGAGGCCGAATCAAGAAGAACGAATCGCTTCAATGATATCACTCATACCCAGGGTAGATTGCGTCCCGCAACTGATTCTTATTTCGCTTCACGATATATTGACACAAACAGGCTTCCTTTCCTTTGTGACCCGCCACCTGAAATTATCAATAAAGAATATCCCTATACGCTTGACTTACGTAAATTCTGGAAAAAAAATAAAGCTTAAATGATCTCTTCTTTTTGACGGGAATTTATAAAGCATAGCTCGTGAATGAATTCCAGTTTACGTATCACTTCAGGTGAAATGATGAATGGATAGAAATCTGCATGTCCCATACTACGATTCAGACTGTTCACGGCAAAACTCAGCGGCAACCACAATTTCATGATCCTGTCAAACTCAGGAATATCATAAGGGTCTTTCACAATACTTGCTTTTATACCCGGGTCTTCCCCCCGTTCGCCACCCGGCTTAATTCGTATGCCGAACGAATAGGCAGTTTCAAGCGTGTCCATCATGTGTAGGTAATGTGCCCAGGTTTCAGCCCAGTCTTCCCAGGAGTGTGCACTTGCATAGGGGCTGATAAAATGATCACTCCAGTTGCCTGGAGCACCATTCTCATAATAAATTTTCAAAGCTTCGGCATAATCCTTTTGTTCATCGCCGAAAAGTTGCCGGTATTTTTTTATTGAGCTGCTATTCTTTATCAACACATCCCAGTAATAATGACCTATCTCATGGCGGAAGTGGCCAAGAAGTGTGCGATACTTCTCCCCCAGGTCAAGTTTATGTCTCGCACGGGCCGCTTCATCTGCTTCTTCGATAGTGAGGATAATTGTACCTTTATCATGACCGGTCATTACTCTTTCCTCTTGTGAAACATCAGCCATAAAATCAAACACCAATCCCTCCTCTTCATGTTCCATTTTAACGCTTAATGGAAGATGTAATCTCAACAGAGAAAATATTAGCCGGTGTTTGGCAATTTCTACATTAGACCACCTTCTCAAATTCTCATTATTAGTAAGATCTGGTATCATCCGGTTGAAGGCGCATGCCCGGCACCAGGGCGAGGAATCATTCGCTTCTACTAACCAGTTGCAGGTACTATATTCGGCATTCTTGCAAAAACGGTATACCTTACTTTTATCCAGGAAGGCCATGAACTCATTTTCCTTACCGGGCAGCAGAGTGATCATTGATAAGGTTGAGCTGTCAAACCCAACGGTATGCTTGCAATTCAGGCAAACGTTATTCTCAAAGTACAGAAGATTTTGACAGTTGTCGCAGGCGTATAATTTCATTCCGATTTTCGTTATTATTGATCAACCATTACGTCTTACATCCACCGAAACGGACAAATCATGCAATCCGCTGCTAATAATTATCCCCCGCATGGGAGCAATATCTGAATAATCTCTTCCCCAGCCTATTGTAATATGTTGAGTAGATGGTAGAAGATTATTTGTTGGATCCAGGTCCAGCCAGCCAAAGGAAGGAATATACACACTGAACCATGCATGAGATGCATCTGAACCAACGAGTTTTTCATGCCCTTCTGGTGGGATGGTTTCTATATATCCACTCACATACCGTGCTGGTAATCCTATTGACCGCACGCAGGCAATGGCAAGATGAGCAAAATCCTGGCATACGCCTTTACGCTGTTGCATCACTTTTGAAATTGGAGTGGAAATGGTAGTAAATCCGGGCCTGAATTCAAAATCCGAATAAATGCGCTGTATAAGGTCTGTTGCTGCATCTTTCAACGATATAGCTGGTTTGAAAGATCGCAGTGCATACTCGTGAATAGCTTCGTTCAACCTGGTCATGGGTGTTTCCAGAATATATTGCCTTACCTCATTATATTTAAGTTCCTTTTGTTCCAGTAATTCCAGCACTTCTTTTACAGTAACGGAAGGAACTTCCCTGGTAGTCGCATCTTCATCCTTATTAACCTCTGAAATTACCCGAACTTCCAGTTGCAGGTGCTCCCTGCTGATTGAAAAATATAAAACCTTATTGCCAAAAAAATCCTCGTATTCATCGATAGTATCAGGCTCAGGTAATATCCTGATCATTGTATTCCTGCATAACTGCCTTCCCGTATTCCTTGGTTTAAGGCGAATGATATTATGGCAAAGACTCACCGGTTCAAAGTAGGAATAAGTAGTAGTATGGTTAATTGAATAATTCATATCTGGATTCAGTAGGAAACGATGGATTGAGAAGTCAGCACATGCTTGAAATAAGATTTAGAGATTACATCAGGAATGCCTGATAACAAAACGTACATTTTTGTAAGAAAATCATCCAGCTTTTTGTATTTTTAATCCCCCTCAGCTACAATTGTCAATTCATTTTTATCTGTAAGTTTCAACAATGTTTAAGC
>CAMLGP010000546.1 GCA_946479535.1 uncultured Bacteroidota bacterium | reverse complement strand
GGTTCCTATACTGCCGATGTAGTGATCAGTGCTGCCGATTATCATTTTACCGAAAGCAGGCTCCTGCCACCACAGTATCGTAATTATTCACCTGCTTATTGGTCCAAAAGAGTAATGGCACCCTCTGCCTTATTGTACTATGTTGGATTGAATAAACGCCTCAGGAATACACTGCATCACTCACTTTTTTTTGATGTTCCCTTTGATAAACATGGAGAAGAGATCTATACAAGTCCACAATGGCCCACTGAACCTCTTTTTTATGTGAGCGTGCCTTCAATAACAGACAGGCAGGCTGCACCTGAAGGAGGAGAGAACCTTGTATTTCTGATTCCGGTAGCTTCAGGGCTGCAGGATGATTCTGAAGAATTGCGAGAAAAATATTTTTCCATGATCCTCAAGCGTATGGAAAGGCATACAGGAGAATCTATTTCCAGTTCAGTGGTATTTAAAAAATCTTATGCGGTAAGTGATTTCGTAAGTGATTATAATTCTTTCAGGGGTAATGCCTATGGGTTGGCGAATACCTTACGCCAAACGGCTCTTTTGCGACCTTCTTGTCAGAGCAAGAAGGTAAAGAACCTGTTTTTTACAGGTCAATTAACAGTGCCAGGACCAGGAGTACCGCCCAGCCTGATCAGTGGCGAAGTGGTGGCTAAACAGGTGATAAAGCAATTCGGAAAATGTGAAACCAGCAACTTATGATGGATCTGTTTCATACAGTGAGCGAAAAATGTAGCCAGATAGTGACGGAGAAATACAGTACTTCGTTCTCTTCTGCCATTCGTTTATTACATAAGGACCTGCGTACACCCATATTCAATATTTATGGATTTGTGCGGTTTGCCGATGAAATAGTGGACACTTTTCATGATTACGATAAAAAAGCATTGCTTGAACAATTCCGGAAGGAAACGTATGAGGCAATTGAAAGAGGAATTAGCTGCAATCCTATCCTGAACAGTTTCCAGAGCACCGTTAATAAATATAATATCAGCAGAGAACTGATAGAGGCATTCTTCCAAAGCATGGCAATGGATCTTTGTAAATATGAATACAAACAAGAGGAGTTTTCAGAATATATTTATGGCTCGGCAGAAGTAGTAGGATTAATGTGTTTGTATGTATTTTGCGAAGGAAGAAAGGATACTTATGAACAATTGAAATCATCTGCCCGTTCATTGGGAGCTGCTTTCCAGAAGGTCAATTTCCTTAGGGATATCAGGGCAGATTATTTAGGCTTGTCCAGACTCTATTTCCCTGGTTGTGACTTTAATAATTTCACGGAGGACCAGAAGCAGCATATTGAGAAGGATATCCATAATGATTTTCATGAGGCTTATAAAGGCGTGATCAAATTGCCCCTGAAAGCCCGGTTTGGCGTATATGTTGCTTATAAGTATTATCTCTCACTGTTTAAAAGAATAAAGAAAATGAAACCTGATCTTGTGCTGGAGCAGCGGATTCGTATTCCCAATTTTTCCAAGCTGATGATCATATTGAGAGCCGGTGTAAAAAATCAATTGCGACTTATTTAAGAATATGGAACAACAGGTGATATTAGTTAATGAAAAGGATGAAGTAAGAGGTACTGCCGGTAAAATGGAAGTGCACAGGAAGGGTTTATTGCATAGGGCATTCAGCGTATTTGTTTTCAATAAGCGTGGGGAGATGTTATTGCAACAGCGTGCCATGAACAAATACCATAGTGGCGGCCTTTGGACCAATGCCTGCTGCAGCCACCCTGAGCCAGCAGAAGATACGATGAAGGGGGCCATACGCCGGTTGAAAGAAGAGCTCGGATTTGAAACGAAACTGGAGAAAGTTTTTGATTTTATTTATAAGACAGAGTTTGATAATGGGCTGACAGAATATGAATTTGACCATGTATTTACTGGCAGCTATGATGGCGAGATTGATTTTTCAACAGATGAAGTAATGGATGTCTGTTACAAGCCAATGCATGAGATCAGTGATTCTCTTCAGTCACAGCCCAACAGGTATACAGCCTGGTTCCGCCTCGCCTTTCCCAAAGTGGAGAGTTGGTGGAATGAAAATTATAAGAGCAGAGTAGCATGAATGTATTGTTTTATATATTGATATTGCTGGCAACTTTCTGTGTTATGGAAGGTATAACCTGGCTCACGCACAAATATGTAATGCATGGGTTTCTCTGGTATTTGCATAGAGATGATCACCAGGTTGAGCCGGGATTCTTTGAAAAGAATGATGCGTTCTTTATCATATTCGCAGTACCAAGTATGCTGTTGATCTTTTTTGGCACCTATGATAAGGTTTGGTGGATGCAATCCATAGGCTTTGGCATTATGGCATACGGCTTTGCTTATTTCCTGGTACATGATGTGATCATTCACCAGCGGTTTAAATGGTTTACCCGAAGCAACTCTACTTATGTAAGAGCCATCCGCTGGGCCCATAAAATGCACCACAAGCATCTTGACCGGTTTCAAGGCGAAAGTTTTGGAATGCTGCTGGTAGCCAAAAAATACTGGGACAAGATCCGTCGGGATAAGAAGCTGATGGCCGGCAATAAGAAAGTTGAGTATGCTCCTGAGAATTACAAAAGTTAGAGATCTCCCCTATAATAGTCGTGTTTAATTATGTCCCAATCGTTACTGAAAAGGGTTCTTTTTCGTAATGGGAGCCAATACGGTACTAATCTTTTCAGTAACTAAATTCCCGTAATCTTTAAGAGAACAATCCTCTTATAAATCCCGGCTTTTGCAGTAATCTGTTCTAACTTGCATCATTATGTCCTCTTCCGCCAGCCATGAATATGATTATATCATAACCGGTACAGGTTGTGCTGGCCTCAGTCTCATCATTCATATGATCCATTCGGGTCAGTTTACCCAGAAAAAGATTTTGCTTGTAGATAAAGAGAAGAAGAACAGGAATGATCGTACCTGGTGTTTTTGGGAAACAAAGCCTGGACTGTTTGAAGATATTGTTTTCCGTAGATGGGAAAAGGCCTGGATTCATGCCGATAATTTCTCCAAAGGATTGGAGTTGACTCCCTACCAGTATAAGCTGATCAGGGGGATTGATTTGTATAACTACTGTTTTAAACTGATCAGTGAGCAAACTAATATTTATGTATTAAAGGGAGAGGTAAAAGAAGTAGTTAGTAATGCCAAGGAAACGTATGCAGTGGTTGATGAAAAGAAGATAAC
>CAMLGP010000545.1 GCA_946479535.1 uncultured Bacteroidota bacterium | reverse complement strand
AAAATAGCTTTCCATTTTATTTCTTTAATTTTTATTGAATGAACCGTTCCGCGTTATCCCCTATTACTTTACTTGTTTTAATTATATCATTTATTGCTAACCCTGGTTTTAGCCAGACCGAGAAAGCCGAGTCCTGCCTTCGGGATATTATGGATAGGTCTAAGATAGTAGGTATGTCTGTGGCTGTTGTAAAAAAGAACCAGCTTATTTATACTCATTCCTTTGGCCTGAAAGATATTGCCACCAATACCCCTCTTACTAATGATGGGATGTTCAGGATTGCTTCAATATCCAAAACCTTTTCTGCCACGTCTATTATGCAGTTAGTGGAAGCGGGAAAATTGTCATTGAATAATGATGTCAGCAATCTGATTGGCTTTAAGGTAAGAAACCCGAAATTTCCCGAAACTGTTATCACTCTCCGCATGCTGTTATCGCATAGGTCCAGCATCAACGACAACCAGGGGTATTTTACACTTGATGTAATTAACCCTGATAAGAATCCCGACTGGGCAAAATGCTATAACGACTACGAACCCGGAACAGCTTATCAATATTGCAATCTTAATTTTAACATCACAGGCACGATCATTGAAAAGACTTCAGGCGAACGCTTCGATCAGTATGTCAAACACCATATACTCGATCCGCTTGGATTATATGGCGGCTATTGTGTGGATTCACTGGATAAGAGTCGCTTTGTTTCCCTCTATGAGTATAATGTGGATTCAAACAAATACGTTCTTTCAACCGGAGCCTATGCTCCGCGCAGTGCGGAAATAGCAAACTACGTGATGGGATATAGTACGCCAATACTTTCACCTACGGGTGGTATGAAGATCACTGCTACTGATCTCGCCAAATACATGATGATGCACATGAACCTCGGCCGTTATAATGGGAAAAAGATCATTTCAAAGAAAAGTGCCAGGATAATGCAAACAAGCCTGTCAGACAAAGAAGGTTATGGCCTGGCCATGATGACCCGCGATAGTGTTATTGTGGGAAAAACACTAAAGGGCCACACGGGGGACGCTTATGGATTGCGTAGTGCCATGTTCTTCCAGCCAAAGGATAAATTTGGGATTGTGATCATTATTAGCAGTTATTATTCGGATCCCGGGGAAGGTTTGAAAACTATGGTGAATTGCCTGTATGATAATTTTATAAAGAACCAGGCAAATGCAGATTATAACAAATAATGTTTTAAACTCCCACAATATGCAGAAAAAATTCTACTATAATATTTGAATATTAGAACGAGTTCACTTTTTCCAAAGTCGCTTGTTAACTACGTGATCTATTACTTCATCCCGGTAATTACGGCTGATAGGAATACGGAAAGGTCCGATGACGATCTCGTTGTTCTCGATGGAATCAATCTTCTGAATTGAAACAAGAAATGACTTGTGAACCCTTACAAAGGATTGCTTGTCAAGGTTCTCTTCTATATTCTTTAAATAAAGCAGGGTCATGTACTTGCCCTTCTGTGTAAAGATTGTTACATAATTGTGCATTGCTTCGATATACAGGATATCGTTGAAATAAATTTTTTCATACTTATAATCACATTTGATGAAGAAATAATCCGGAACCGGCTGTGATAATCCGCCAGACTCTGGTTTGTTGAGTAATTGCTGATAATCCCTTGCTTTTGTAACAGCTTTAAGAAACCGGTTGAATGTTATGGGTTTCACCAAATAATCCAGTACATCCAATTGAAAGCCTTCCAGCGCATAACTGGGATAAGCCGTGGTGATGATCACTATTGGCAATCTGGATGTCATTTTCAAAAAATCGATGCCATTGATTACGGGCATTTGAATATCCAGAAATACCAGATCTACCTCTTGTTTACCCATGGCTGCGGTTAATTCTACAGGGTTGCCACACGTGCCGGTTAGTTTTAGGAAATCCACCTCCTTTATGTAGTTTGTAATACATTCCCGGGCCAGGGGTTCATCATCAACAACTAAACATTTTAAAGGCATATTAATAATTGTAAGGCTGTTTTATCTGTGCAGGAGCAAGGGACACTTTACCCGGAACCAATGAATATTCCATTGAATGCTGCTGAACTGGGTGCAGCCGGAGTGAAACACAGTATTCGTTTTCTCTTTTTTTTATGATCAACTCATGCTTACCCGGATAGAGCAATTGAAGCCGTCTCTGCACATTCTTTAGTCCTATACCACTGTGCTTAATCATATCCTGTGAAGCAATATCCTGCAATGAAGTGCTGTTAACAACAATAAAATACAACTCGTGCTGTTCCGCGTAAAGTTTAATAGTGATCCTGTTGGTATGTAAACTGTGAGATACATGCTTAAAAGCATTTTCAACAAAAGGCATCAGTATGAATGGTGCAATGGAAAAATCACCAGGAAGTTCCGGCGCTATATCAAGGTTAACAAAAACATTTTTCTCCTGTCGCAGTTTCTCCAATTCGATGAAGTTCCTGAGATAAGTTATCTCCTGGTTCAGGGGAATCTGGTGCTCATTGCATTCGTACAGTTGGTATCTTAACAAGTCTGAAAATTTAGCTAACGATGCAGAAGCTACTTCCGGGTCCTTATGAATGAGTACAAAAATGGAATTGATAGTATTGAAAAGAAAATGGGGATTGAACTGTGATTTCAAAAACTTCAGTTCCGTTTCGATCTTCTCTTTTTCCAGTAACCGTTCCCGCTTTCGCGTATCTATCCATTTTTTGGTCAGTTTTACACTCATTGCCAATGTCATGCTTGCTGTGGAAGATGGAAGCGTATTGGCTTTAAAGAAATACATATAGTGTGATGGAGTTACCCCAAACAGGTCGTCAACCGTTTTTCCTGCAAGCCAGGCAGTGGCGTAATACCCTGGTACGATCAATGCCGCGGTGGTAACAATTGTCAGGATCACCAGAAGTAGATACAGGAGGTACCTGCTCTTATCGAGAAACCTTGGTATCAGAAAATAAAGATTAAAATACACTCCTATCGCCTGGAAAACGAAATAGAAACCGAATTTCAGGATATACGGCGAAGACAACATGGAACTGACAACTCTCATTGGATCCCCATCAATCAGGGTCCACCATAGCCAATGGTACAAAAACCAAAAAGGCAGGTGATAAAGTTTGTAACGAAAAAACCAATTATTGGCTTGCCGGCTAAAAACCATAGTACTGTTCTGCGGATGAATCGATAATCACTTA
>CAMLGP010000544.1 GCA_946479535.1 uncultured Bacteroidota bacterium | reverse complement strand
CAGAGGAGTGTCCATTGTTGATATCAATAGTGATGGCTGGCTGGATATTTATATCTGTAACACAATTGATAAGGATTCCGCCAAAAGAGCGAACATTCTTTACATTAACCAGGGTGCTGATAAAGATGGTGTTCCACATTTTGAGGATATGGCGAAAGAGTATGGCCTGGATATCCATGTGCAATCCACCATGGGCAATTTTTTTGACTATGATAACGATGGTGACCTGGATATGTTCCTTACCGTAAATGAAGCCTCAAATAATTATGATCCTTCCATTTTCCGGAATAGCGACAGAGAATTATTGAGCAAAAGCCTGAGCAGGCTTTATCGCAACGACAGGGACTCAGTAACTGGTCAACCTTTTTTTCATGATGTTTCTTCCACAGCAGGGATTATCTATGAAGGCTTTGGTCATGGGGCAACTGTTTGTGATATCAACAATGATGGATGGAAAGATATTTATGTAGCCGACGATTTTATCTCCAGTGACATACTTTATATCAACAATCACGACGGCACATTCACGAACAGGTCCCGCGAATATTTCAAACATACCTCCTTTAATTCAATGGGACAGGATGTGACCGACATCAATAACGATGGCCTGGTGGATGTGGTGGCGCTGGATATGAGTCCGGAAGATAATTACAGGAAGAAAATGATGCTAAATGCAAATAGCTATCAGACCTTCCAGAATTTTGAAGCTTATGGTTATCAATACCAGTATGTGCGCAACACTTTGCAATTGAACCAGGGCCCAAGAGTAGGAGTGAATGATTCAATTGGAGCTCCAATATTCAGTGATATCAGTTTTTATTCCGGTATTGCCCAGACAGACTGGAGCTGGACTCCACTGATCGCGGATTTTGATAATGACAGTTATCGTGATCTGATTGTAACCAATGGTTTTCCACGTGACATAACTGATCATGATTTCATTGTGTACCGGAAAGATGCAATTGTACTGGCGCCAACCAAAGAATTACTAAAACAGATACCTCAGGTTAAATTGCATAACTACGCCTTTCGCAATAAAGGTGATCTGACCTTTAGTGATGAAACCAATAGCTGGGGACTTTCAAAGCCGAATTTTTCAAGTGGTGCCGCCTATGCTGATTTTGATAATGATGGTGCGATGGATATGGTGATCAATTTGACAAATGATAAGGTGGCGCTATATCGCAATACTTCACGGGATAAAGATTCTGCTTCCGCGCATTTCCTGAATATTCAATTTAGGGGAGAAGGTCAGAACAGGAATGGAATTGGGGCTATTGCAACTATTCATTATGATAATGACAAGGTGCAGATCTACGAGAATACTCCTTATCGTGGTTATCTCTCTTCTGTACAGCCGGGCGCACATTTTGGTCTGGGTAAGACAGCGCAGGTAGATTCAGTTATTATACAATGGGGGTCTTCAAAAAAGCAGGTCATTAAAAATGTAAAGGCTGATCAGGCGCTGACGGTGAATATCACCGATGCAAAGGACCTGTTTCAGCCAGAACAGCAGCAGATTGCAGTAAACGCATTATTTAAAGATATTTCTCCTTCGCTTAACTACGAACACCACGATTTTGATTTCATTGATTTTAATGTTCAAAAATTATTACCTCATAAATTATCAGAGTATTGTCCGGCTATTGCTGCAGGTGATCTTGATGGGAATGGTTTAGATGATCTGGTGATTGGTGGGAACCCTAATAACCCGGCTCAATATTTTCTTCAGCAGTCTAATGGAAAATTTGTACGGCATGCAGTAGCTGTTCCTGATAAGGTATTCCGTGAATATAAAGATGAGGGAATATTACTTTTTGATGCCAACGGTGATAAGAAACTGGATATATATATTGCCAGTGGGGGTTACAAACTGGATCCAGGTGAAAGAGGCTATCAGGATAGATTATATCTAAATGAGGGAAAGGAATTCTTTCGGGAAGATACAGTGGCACTACCCAGGAATTTCAGTAGCAAGTTATGTGTGCGTGCCCTGGATTATAATAAGGATGGTAAACCTGATCTCCTTGTTTCAGGCCGTGTTCAGCCCTGGGCCTACCCAAAGCCCGTAAGTAGCATGATCCTCCGGAATGATTCAAAGAATGGCGTAGCTAAATTTACAGATGTGACCAAAGAAGTGGCGCCTCAATTGGTTGATATCGGGCTTGTGTGCGATGCACTGGTAACCGATTTTGACAATGATGATCAGCCGGATATTATGCTGGCGGGTGAATGTATGCCTTTAACTTTCCTGAAAAACAATAATGGTAAATTCAGTACCATAAAAGCTACGGGTCTCGATAGCCAGTTTGGCTGGTGGAATTCCATAGTGGCTGGTGATTTCCGTAATACCGGCAGAATGGATTACATAGTAGGTAATACTGGCCTGAATACACTTTATAAAGCCACTGATCAATACCCGGTATATATCACGGCCAAAGATTTTGATAACAATGGGAGCTATGCAGTCATTCCTTCTATTTTCCTACCTGATCAGAAAGGGGAAAGGAAAGAATTTCCGGCGAATGGACGTGATGATCTGATCAAGCAAATGATCAGTTTTAAGAAAAAGTATACCAACTATAAATCCTTTGCCACTGCTACCATGGATGATGTTCTTTCACCTGAACAGAAGCAAGGAGCATTGCGACTGAAGGTTAATCAATCTTCATCCTGTTATATCCGTAATGATGGCAATGGCAAATTCACCATGATCCCATTGCCAATGGAAGCCCAGGTATCCCTGCTCAGCGGAATGATCGCCGATGATTTTGATGGAGACGGAAACCTGGATGTACTGATCAATGGGAATGATTATGGAACTGAAGTAGCCGTGGGCCGCTATGATGCTTTGAATGGGTTACTGCTCAAGGGCGATGGAGAAGGTAATTTCAAAGCTTTATCCATCCTTCAAAGTGGAATATTCATACCTGGCGATGGTAAGGCACTGGTGAAACTGGTATCAGGAACCGGAAGCTATCTGGCAATAGCCAGCCAGTATCGCGGACCCGTGAAAGTATTTGAATTGAAAAGAAAGGTCAATACATTGAAGATATTACCTGATGATATTAGCGCTTTGATCACTTTTAAGAATGGAAGAACACAAAAGGGAGAATTTAGCTTTGGGTCAGGTTTCCTGTCCCAATCCGGAAGATTTATGCTAATAAACCCTGATATGGTTTCAGCAGTGATCCGATC
>CAMLGP010000543.1 GCA_946479535.1 uncultured Bacteroidota bacterium | reverse complement strand
TTCAATAAGCCATCCACCGTTATTGCTGCATAATAGAGGCCGCCAAGCGTTGGACCACCAGCGTATTGCAGATAACGATGATTGAATATATCTGCACCACCTATTTTCAGCGTTGAATTAAGCTTTGGGAACCTGAAAGAAACCTGGGCATCAATAGTGCTGTAGGCTGAAATATGGCCGGTTACGAGCGGGCTTTCCCAAAGGAAGCCATCCTGCCATCTCCAGGCCACATTGAATCCAAAATTCCTGAATAGCTCCCTGTTACCCAAAGAAAGATTTGACGACCACTGGGGAGTATTGAAGCCAGTCACAAATATGTCATCTGTTTTGGATGCCTTCATTTTGTTGAAGTTCAGGTTCCCCGCAACAGTCCAGCGTTTATAGAACACATAGGTAAGTCCCAGTGCTGATCCAAAATTGTGATAAGTATTCTTCGCATTGGTATAGACCCTGTAACGATCCTGGCCCTTGCTGGCAGTATTGCCGCCGCTTGCGGTTGTAGCATCCCTGTTGCGATCCAGCATGGCTATTACAGCTGCATCCGTTCCTATCTTTTCACCAGTCGGTACAAATACCTGAACCTGTCCAAGGAAACCATCATAAGTATTGCTGTAGGCATCAATATCGATCACCACCTTGTTGTTAAATACAACACTCTTGTACCCTACTTCAAATGAATTGATCTTTTCCGGCCTTGCTTTTGGCAGGTTGGCCCACACCAGCAAATTGCGATTAGCGAGCGCAGCCGCATCGGAATTACCCTGCGCCGCCACCGCTGCATTGAAATTGATCACTGATGCCTGTGTATAGCTGTTTTCCAGGTAACCCAATCCTTCATTGATGTAGGAAAGACTGCCTACACGCTTAACGCGACCATTATTCACGTAGCTCAATGCTTCAAACAAAGCCGGGAAACGATAACCCTGCTGATAGGTGAACCGGAAATTATGGTGCTGTTTGAATGTATAAACGGCTGCCAGGCGTGGCGTGAATCTGGGATTAAACTCCGGGTTATAATCAAACCGTATGGATCCGAAGAGTTTCAATTTGTCATCAAAGAATGTTCTGGTAACCTGCGTGAATGCGCCTAATTTTTTATAATGTACATTATCTCCAAAGCTGCCATCTTTCAATGGTTTGTTCCGTTCAGCAATTGGACGGGAGAAATCAACAAAATTATTTCCATCCGGAATGATCTCATATAACCGGTAATCACCCCCAATCAGCAGATCAAATACTTTAATGTATTTGGAAAGATCCCACTGTGCTTCCCCATGATACATGCGACTTTTCTGAACAAGTGCAGAACCGCCTGTTTCGGGTGCATCAGGAATAGTTGATGATCTTATATCCCAGTTATTAATGCCTGTGATAATATTTTTAAGCGCGTCAAATTGAGGGGTACCGGGTACAACGCGAGTGGCATCTGCCTGGTCACGCGCATATTGGGTTGCTGCAGCAAGATTGACATCAGTTAATGCTCCATTTGATGTTATGTATGCATTCAATGCATTTTTATACTTTGTAGCCCATGCATTATTGGAACCTCCACTATACAGATCCATATTATCAGCTGTAGGCTTAACATTATATGAATCGCCTGTATTTTCTAAAGAAACATATCCACGGATCACATAATTGCTTCCTTTCAGTTCAACATGGTGGTTTTGCACCCTTACATTATCCAGCTGGATCTTGTTACCCCGCTGGAACACGCCATCCATTTTACCCCAGCGATAACTATAAGAAAGCTCTGCATTTTCATTGAGCTTATAATGTACAGCCGCATCTATCTTGGCATTATCCACTTTTGGACTTACCAGATCAGTTTCCCAGTAACCCGTACGGGCCACACGGAGTGTCTGATTGGCGTTACCATTAATATTCAATCCACTGATGGAAACAACATTGCTTCCTGCAAGGGCATCATCACCATATTTATTCCAGCCATCAAATGCCACATTGTTGGAACCATTAAGTGCGGGGAAATGGGGATTGGCGCTTTTGAGATTATTGGTGTTCTGATCTAATCTTGTATTGGAACGCCAGTCGATCCCCTGCATGTAGCTACCATTTATTTTGAAAGCAAATCGGTCATGGAAAAATGATTTGGCATAACGCACTGCAGTTTCAGTAAGAATGGCAGGATCATGATCCTTTCCATCCACATGGTTAACTCCCGTCTTTTGATAGATGCTTAAGCCCTGGTAAGTGAACGGGCTCTTTGTAATAAGATTTGCCATTCCATTGATTGCATTCATGCCATACAACGCAGATGCAGCACCTGGTGTGATCTCAATACTTTGAATATCCAGTTCAGTGGGCCCAATGGCATTACCCAAAGGTACACCCAGGGTGGCAGCCTGCATATCCACACCATCCACCAATTGCATAAAGCGGAAATTATTGGGGATATTAAATCCTCTTGTATTGGGAACCTTGAATGTAAGACTGGAAGTGGTCATTTGTACACCTTTTACATTCTCCAATGCATCATAAAAACTGGGAGCAGGTGATTCTTTAATAGCGCGTATATCCAGCTTCTCAATGGCAACCGGTGATTTCAGGATACTTTCCTGTACACGTGAAGCAGATACTACCACATCACTTCCCAAAATAGTTTGAGTAACCATGGCAATTTCCAGGTTGGAACCCACACTTGTTACCTCAAACTGCTGTTCTTTAAATCCTATAGAAGAAAAAGTGAGCGTAAAAGGCAGCTTTGACTTTGTACGTAATTTAAAATCTCCGGTTTTATTAGTTATTGTTCCGGCAACAGTTCCTTTTACCTGAACGCTTACATCAGGAATTGGCTGTTGACTACTTTGATCAGTGACTTTGCCTGAAATTTCTATTAATGTTGCATCCTGCGCCTGTGCAGCAGAAAGGAAACCCTGAAATGCGATTACTGTGATTAACCTGATCCAAACCTGTTTTGCGGCTACCGTTACCGCGGTTACTTGTCTCATAAATTGGTCCTCTTGAATTATTAGTCTATTAATTTAGTATAGTATTAGTCTAAAAAAAGGGGTAGTGCTAAAGCCATCCCCTATATCAGGGGATACAACAACATCGCATAGATGAAAGGCAGGTAAATTTGAATGAGTTATACATATTACCCTACAAACTTAGTAGGATTATATTAGTCCACCAAATTAATAGACTTATTTATTCCTAAGTGGCTAACAGCTGATAGGACAAACACCGCT
>CAMLGP010000542.1 GCA_946479535.1 uncultured Bacteroidota bacterium | reverse complement strand
AACAATTTTTGAATCTGCATATTCCGGCATGCTGCTGATCTTCTTCCAGTCCGGGTCACCAACAAAACTTTTCCAGTTCTTATCATGCTCCGGCATATCATCAAACGTGAGCATATAGGTAAGATTCGGTCTCATTTCGCCGATAACCGCTTCACCAAAAAATACGGGAGTTAACCCCACCCGTTTGAAAATTGCAATCTCACCTGCCTGGTTAAACATTTCGATTTTTTTCTTTCCTGCAGATTCGCTGGCGCTCTCATATCTTCTTAATTCAAATATGCGGTCTTTTTTCTCCGGGACTTGCATTATCGGCATGCCATCAAAAGCCTTTAGCAGGGAACTTTGAATTCTATCGTAAGCGGGGGAAGTGGACGGAGCAGTGAGATAAGGAACAGCTGCAGTTTGATAGGCTGTATCCTTAGCTAATTTTGCTTCAGCTTCCAGGTAACTATTTATATCATTATAAGGGATAATTGCAAACAGGCGTGTCTGCGTTTCAGGTTTCAATTCTTTGAACAAACCAATATACTTACTTCCCTGGCGATTCATGGCAGGAATCAATGCCTGTTCAAAATAGTCTTCAACCAATTTTTGCTGGGTCTCATTTTTTAAAGTGTATACCCTCCATTCATACCATTCCTGTTTCTTTTTCTTAGGCATATCAGAGGGATTGGAAGTGATGATTGCTGGCAAAGCAGGAAGCAATAGAGATGATTTTACAAAATTCCGTCGTTTCATATATCAATGGTTTATAACAGTTGATTTGTTCCAGGGCTGTAAGATAATATATGTTAAAATTCCGGCGTGCAACAAATTCCACACATCTAAGACTTCTGGGCCACAATTATACGGTTTTCCACAGTTTCTTCTCATAATCATGGCTATATACACACAAAGAAATCCACCGCTGGCATCTTGGTATGATTTTGTCATTGATAAAGGAAAGCAGTTTATGAAGAACCAGTCAAATAATAATATCAAATTCAACGATAATAAACATCGTCCGGAAGTTCGGGATAACCTGGACAGCCGAAAAAATGAAGAGCAGGATTTTAAAGGTGATGATACTACTCATAATGCAAAGCCTCATCACAATAAACATTCGCAGAAAAAGAAACAGTGACATCTAACCTAATTCCATAAACAAAAACCAAACAAAATGAAAACAAGTGAAAAGACATATGAAGTATTGAATGACCTCATTCAAATCAATAACGACAGAATTGAAGGATATGAAAGAGCTGCAAAAGAAACGGCAAGTGAAGATTCTGATCTTCGTTCGCTTTTTCTGAGCATGGCATCTGAAAGCCGCAGATATGTTAATGAGTTAACACAACATGTATCCCGTGCTGGCGAAGAACCAGCAGAAGGTACAACAGGAAGAGGTAAGATTTACAGAGCCTGGATGGATGTGAAGGCTACATTCACCGGTAAAAACCGTAAAGCAATTCTCGCTTCCTGTGAGTATGGTGAAGATGCTGCCCAGAAAGCATATGATGAGGCATTGTCAACAGATGCTGAACTTCCTACAGAGATCAGGCAGCTTATAACAGATCAAAAAAGCAGTTTGAGATCTTCGCATGACAAGATCAAGAGAATGCGTGACACTCAACCTGCCTAACTCATACGGAACAGGGATTTGGCGGTTGATATTTACCATAAGCAAATTCCGGATCCCTGCTTCCCTTTTTACTCACTATAAAAGAATTACTATGCAAACAAACTCAGAGACTGATAACATGAAGACTTTGTCTGAATGTATTAATAAGTTGGTAATTGATGGATATGATGTGGATTTCAAAATAGATGAGAAGGGAAAATTGTATTCACCCCGCAAAGAGAAATCCTATCCGCCCGAGAAAGTGCATATCGTTAACTTTTTCCGTTTTGAAGGGGCCAGCGACCCGGACGAAAATGCAATTCTATACGCCATCGAAACCGATGATGGCGAAAAAGGTACGCTAACCGATGCTTACGGTGCCTATGCAGATGCCAAAGTCAGCAAATTCATCCAGATGGTGGAGGATATTTCCAAAAAGACTCCCAATCCAAAGCCAGACCCGGTAATGCATTAATGTGTTACTGGTTTACATAAACGCAACAAGCTATCCAAGCGAGTTGGGAAAATTGCAAGCTGAAAAGCTTGCTTTTTTTTTAACTAACTTGCCGCACTGATGAAGCACCTGAGGGCAGTCCATAAATATTTCTGGAAATACCGTTACCGCCTTGGAGTAGGCATTTTATTCATATTTCTTTCCAACTACTTTGCAGTTCTTGCACCGCAGGTTACCGGATTTGTGATTGAATTTGTAGAACGCACACTGAATCTTCCTGGCTATCAACCGCCCAAAAATAGCCCCGATTATGACGGACTGGTAAAAGGGTTTATAGCCTGGGTAAAATCAAGCCATTTTACTACCGGAAATGTGGTGGCACTATGCGGAATTACCATTTTAGTTCTGGCCCTGCTGCGTGGTTTTTTTCTTTTCCTGATGCGGCAGACAATAATTGTAATGAGTCGTTATATTGAATTTGAGCAGAAGAATGAGATATACCAGCATTACCAGGAATTGGACATGGCCTTTTATAAACGGAACAGCACGGGTGATCTGATGAACCGTATTTCAGAAGATGTTAGCCGTGTGCGCATGTATACCGGGCCGGCCATCATGTACCTGATTAATCTGATTGCGGTGATTACCCTCGCAGTTTTTTATATGTATATGAGGAATCCTCTTCTTACTTATTATGCTCTCGCGCCCTTACCCATTCTGGCTGTGGCTATTTATTTTATAAATAATACCATCAATAAAAAAAGCGAACAGATACAGGAATCCCTTTCCGATCTTACAACAAGTGCGCAGGAATCTTATTCGGGTATCCGGGTAATCAAATCCTTTGTGCAGGAAAAGGCAATGCTTAAATTTTTTTACCGTACCAGTGAGGAGTATCGTAAAAATGCAGTAGGTCTTGCTAAAGTAGAAGCTATCTATTTTCCCTCAATAACCCTGCTTATTGGAATAAGTACACTCCTTACCATCATGATTGGGGGTATTTATCATATCCGGGATCATTCTATTGATTTGCCAACAATCGTGGAGTTTGTGATGTATATCAATATGCTCACTTTTCCTGTCAGCGCTATTGGCCTTACTGCCAGTATGATCCAGCGGGCAGCTGCTTCACAGAAAAGGATCAATGAATTTTTGCACGAAAGGCCGGAAATCATT